>DATBWJ010000445.1:0-3810 GCA_036514935.1 Xanthobacteraceae bacterium | reverse complement strand
CGGCCGCGATATCGCGGCCGGTACCCTGATCTCAATGCCGAACATCCTTGAGCCGGGCGGCGACTACGGTGTGATGGCGGGAAGCGGCGGCGTGCTCGGTGTCGAACGGCTCACCGCGATGCCCGACGCCGTGATGCTGCTGGCCGGCTTCCATTTTGCGCCAGGCGGCAATGCGCCGGCCCGCGCCGGCGGCGACGACGTTCCGGCCATCAACCCCTATTCGGTCTGGGACATCAATTTCCGCCCCACCTGCCCCGATCCGCGCGGCATGGCGTTCATTCCGCCACGCAATTGTTGGGCGGATATCTATCTGACCGCCGCCGACCATCTCGCCAATGGCACCAGCCAGTTTGGCGTGAAGATCGCCGATGGCGACGATCCGCCCGAGAATCCTGCGGGCAAGCGGTTCAAGACGTTCGATTACGACGCCGCGTGTGCCGTCGTGGCGCATCACGGCAAGTCGCTTCTCAGCTTCGAAGATTTCATTGCGGCGGCCTACGGCGTCAGCGAGAAGACCGCATGCAGTGATGATCCGGAAGTCACTGGCCTCGATGCCGCGCGCACCAGCAAATTCGGCCTGATGCAGGCGACCGGCAATCTATGGCAGTGGGGTCATGACGGCGATCCCGATAAGCCGCGCGCCTCGTTCTTTGGCGGCTCCTGGTTGCACGGCGGCAACGCCGGCTCGCGCTACGCGTACGTCGCGTACATCTGGCCCGACAACTCGTGCGAGGACTTCGGGGCGCGCGGCCGCAGTGACCACCTGCAACTTGGCTAGCCGCCGCGACAGCGGCGGCAACTGAATCGAGCCGATCCATGACCGTCAGGGACGACAATCTTTCGACCGACGCCCTGGCCATCGTCGAGAAATACGAGGCCTTCGTGCATTACCTTTATCCGATCCTGCAGCGTTGTCCGCGTCAGCATGGTGTCCTGCGCGATGCCGTGCTGGCCGCACTGTTCGTGCCGATCGGCGGCCTCTATCGTGCCGCAAGATCGCGTCAGGTGTCGCGGCTGCATGACGTCGATGCCGAGTTCGCGAGCTTGCGGTCATATCTGCGCTTTCTGGTTTTGCCCACCATCAAGATCATCACCCCGCATCAGCAGAGAACCGCGCTCGCGCTTCTCGCCGAGCCGGGCAAGATGCTGGGCGCCTGGATCAGGAAGCTGAGCAATCCGGCCGCGCAAGTTCAAAAGCCTGCGCGTCCGCTAGGGCAGGCGGGGAAATTGTGATGCCGCCGCGCGCCTCGATCTTTGGCGGCTCCTGGTTGAACGGCGACAACGCCGGCTCGCGCTACGCGAACGTCGCGTACAACTGGCCCGACAACTCGAACGAGAACATCGGGGCGCGCGGCCGCAGTGACGGCAGAAAACGAATTGCAGATCGGCGGCGATCACGGTCCCGCCGGCGGATCACTTCGGATCAAGGTCTGTGGTCAGCCCGCCTGTCCTGCTTCGGCGAACACACCTCAAGGTCCGGCAGAGCGGGGCGTAGCGGGCAAGGTCGCGACCTTGAGCCGTCGAGACCCGCGGCCGGCATTTTCATTCCCGCGTGCGAGGTCGGCATGGCCAAACGTTACCGCAATCTCATCGGCACGATCACCGCGCCGGAAACGATGCGCGAGGCCTACCGCCTGACCGCGCGCGGCAAGCGACTGACACCAGGCTATCTCGACTTCAAGGAATTCGACGCCCTCAATCTCGCCGAGCTCGCCGGTGCCATGCGCGAAGGCTCATATGCGCCGGGCAAGCCGAACGAGTTCTACATTCACGATCCCAAGCGGCGGTTGATCTCGGCGCTGCCGTTTCGCGACCGCGTGGCGCAGCAGGCACTCTGCCTGGTGATTGCACCGATCTTCGAGCGCGCGCTATTGCCGCGCAGCTTCGCCTGCCGGCCGGGCAAGGGCACGCATGCCGGCGTCGTGGCGTTGCAGAGCGATCTGCGGCGGCTGTCACGCGCTCCCGATCCGTCGTCGAGCGCAGTCCGCGACGGATCGGAAAACAAAGCTAGGCCGGTCTACTTCCTCAAGACCGATTTCTCGCGCTATTTCGCTTCGATCGAGCTGCCGATACTCTGGCAGATGATCGAGGCCAAGATCAGTTGCCGCGCCACGCTGCGGCTGATCGGATCAATAGTGCCGCGCCAGGGCATCGGCCTGCCGATCGGCAGTCTCACCTCGCAGATCTTCGCCAATCTCTACACCGGCGCCACGCTCGACCGGCACCTGCAGCAGACGCTCGGCGAGGATCACTGGTACCGCTACATGGACGACCTGGTGGTGCTGGGCGAGAACTCGCGCCACCTGCGCGCGGTCAAGGAAAGCATCGAGGCTTTTTCGCGCGAGCGGCTCGGCCTGCGCTTCTCAAAATGGTCGATCGCGCCAGCCACGCGCGGCATCAACTTCCTCGGCTATCGCATCTGGGCGACGCACAAGCTGCTGCGGCGATCAAGCGTCACGCGCGCGCGGCGCAAGATCGCGGCCTATCGCGCCGCCGGCGATCATGAGCGGCTGCGCGAGTTTCTGGCGGCGTGGTTGGGCCACGCGCGCTGGGCCGATAGCGCCAATCTCGTTCGAAGTCTGGGACTGGCGGCGGGCAAGCCGGAGGGTACGGCATGAGCCTGCTGTCCGCCGGCGAGATTGCCGCGCTCAAGCGCGATTACCCTTGCCACCAGGTGGCCGGGCAATGGGTGGCGCTGCGCCCCGGTTCCGGCAAGTTCGGGCCGAGCGGCTTCACCGGGCCTTGCCCGCTGCATTCGCCCAATCCGCAGGCGCGCGATTCGACCCGCTTCGAGGTCGGCGCCGAGGGCTGGGTATGCGTCGATTGCGGCGGCGGCGACGTGTTCCGGCTGGTCGCGTTGCGCCACGGGCTGGATCCCGAAAAAGATTTCCGCCAGGCGGTCGAGCTGCTCGCCGGCCGGCGGCGGCCGAGCGCCGAGGAGATCGCCGCCGCCGAGCGGGCGCCGCGCGAGACGCCGATCGAGAGCGAGCAAGCGCGCAACGAATGGCGCGATGCCGAGCGGCGCAAGGCCTACGACATCTATTACAAATACGGCCTGCCCTTGCGCGATCCGGCGGCCGCGCCCGGCCGGCGCTACTTGCGCGAGATCCGCAAGGTCGATTTTCCCGACAATGTCTGGCTGCGCTTCGATCCGGCCTGCCGGTTCTACGTGCCGGACCGGCCGCGCGCGCGGCTGGTGCATAGCGGGCCGGCGCTGCTCGGCCAGATCCAGCGCGCCGGGCATTTCATCGGCGCGCACATGACGTTCCTCGATCTCGCGCAGCCCAAGGGCAAGGCGCGCATCGTCGACCCTAAGACCGGCGCGCTGCAGCCGGCCAAGAAAGTGCGCGGCTCGATGAAGGGCGGCCATGTCGAGCTGGTGCACGTCGATGCGCCGCGCGCGCTGGTGCTGGGCGAGGGCAAGGAGAAGGTGCTGGCGGTGTGGACCGCGCTGCACGAGGGCGGCCGCGATCTGACGGCGACGGCGTTCTGGAGCGCGATGAACTTAGGTAATCTCGGCGGCAAGCACGCCGGCCTGCTGCCACATCCGACGCTCAAGACCGAGAGCGGCCGGGTGCGGCGCGTGCCGGGCTCGCTGCCCGACCTGACGGCGCCGGCGATCGAAATCCCTCCCAGCGTCTCCCGCCTGGTGCTGCTGGGCGATTCAACGTCGGACCGGTTCTCGACGCAATGCGTGCTGGCGCGCGCGGCCAAGCGTTATGCGCGGCCGGGACTCGAGGTGGTGGCGGCCTGGGCGCCGGACGGCCAGGACTTTGATGATCTGTTGAGGCTCGCCGCGCCGGAGCGCAG
>DATBWJ010000444.1:0-2556 GCA_036514935.1 Xanthobacteraceae bacterium | reverse complement strand
GGTCGGGTTGACCACCGCTGGCGCGCCCGGGCCGCGTCCGCCGTAGCGTCCGCCAAAAATTTTCCACAAGCCCTGCGTCTCGCCGCCGGCGACGACGATATGGATATCCTCCGGCCAGAACAGTTGCAGCAGCTCGTCGGGCTTGGCCTTCAGCCGCGTGGCATGCGGCTCGACGCCGGCGACCGCCAGCGGGTGGACCAGCGTCTGGACCCACTGGTTGTCCCAGTAATCGCGGGCCGGCAGCCGCGCATGCTCGGCGCACCACGCGATCAGCTTGCCCTTGTTCAGGCCGAGGCTGTCGAAGCCGCGCGCCGAGATCGGGTCCATGACGATGAGCGGCGGCAGGTAGTGGTCGGTCGCGGCCAGGGTGCGGATCAACAGGTTTTGCCAGGTCTCGCGCGGGCCTTGTCCGGCGTGGGTGTACCAGCTCCCGAAGAACACGCTCACGGTGCTGTCGGTCGGCTTGAATCCGTGGTCGACATGGAACGGCGGCCACGGACTGCGCTCCTCGGCCTCCGGCAAGGCCGCCGTGTAGCCGTACCAGTTGCCGAGCGTGCCCAGGTAGGTATCGCCTGGGACCGAGCCGCCTTGCAGGTTCTGCGACAGCAGGCTGTAGGCGCGGCCGATCGTGGCGTTGGCGTGGTTGTAGGGACCCATCACGCCGACGCCCGAATCCATTCCGATCTCGTTGCGGATCGGGCCGTTGACGACCGAGATCGTGGCAAACGAGGTCGTGCTGCTCGAGCGGGCGGTCTGGCCGGTGGCGGCCAACGCCAGGATGACCGGAAAATATTCCGGCCGCGCGCCGGCCATGACCGCGTTGACCGCGACCTTCTCGACCGTGAATTCCCAATACTCGCGGAACGCCGTCGGCCGCAGCCGGCCGACGATCTTGTCGGGCGGATGGCTCGTGCCCTTGAGCATGCGCTCCACGCGCTCTTCCGTCGGCAGCACGATCGGCAGAAAGTCCGTCCAGCGGTTCCGGATGAAAAGCTCTTGCAGGTTCTCCTCGCTATCGGGCTCGAGCAGCCGCGGGGTCGCGCGCTCGAACGTGGCCCCTTTCAGGTCCTCCTCGTCGAGCGGGCGCGACAAGGCCTCGATCACCTCCTGCATGAAGGGTCGGCCGGAGACCGCGTCGTTGCCCTCGATATAGGCGCGCAGCTCAGCCGGCGAGCGGCCGACCACCGGCTGCGGCACGAATGCCTGGCGCGTGCGCGGCATGCCGTTGGCGAGCGCCACCGCGCGGGCAATGCGGGCGAACACGTTGGTATGCACGGCGACGGTGGGAACGCCGCTACTCTCCAGCGACATGGCCATCCCCACGACCGTGGGGCTGCAGGTGCTTCAAAGCCCGACACCCAAGATGGCGGCGTCGCCGTCGGCCTCGACCTTGGCGCGCATGTCCGGGTCGTCGACCCAGCTCTCGCGCGGCGTGATGACGCGCGTGATCACTTTCGGCAGGTGTTCGGCGAACCACTGCCGCATCTCTTCCATGAACGGGCCGGAATTGTCGAACAGGCAGTCGACCAGGTAGACGACCTTGCCGTCGAGGCTCTGAAGGCGCGGCGCCAGCCGCTTGCCGACAACTTTTGGCGGGTAGCCGCGGGGATCGTGAACGGTCACTCGTCGATCCGTTACCCGAGTATCCATGTGAACCTCCCGGCGGGGCACGACCTCACCGACCTTGTACACAAATCCTCGGCGATTTCAAATCGACCGTTACCCATTGCCCAATACACCACTGCGGCCATCCATTACGGTGCCATTACGCCATTACAAGCCATTACGCAGCCATTACGTGACAGTGCACCTAATGCAACGGACCAACGCAAGACCGACAATTGAGTGCACTTCACCGTAATCGCCGCTGTAATCGCGGCCGCGGGCCGCCCGTGCAGCGGGTTGCCTTGACGGGCGCGAGGACGGGCGCGCGAGAATATTGGGGCGCTCCTACGAGAAAGCGCGGAACCGCTGGAAACAGGATTTACAAATCCAATGTTTCCGGATCGCGGCTGGCGTTCCAGAAATGGAGGATATCGACCGTCCGGTTGTCTTCGTCGACGGTGTAGATGATCCAGTATTGGGTGCGGCGACCGACGCGAAAGAGGTAGGCCCGATAGGGTGCGCCCGTGAAGGCGAAGTAGCTCCAGGTCACGGGCGAGTCTCCCAGGTTGACGGAGATGATGCGGTCGAGCCGTTCAATCTGCTCGACCGCGAACTCTTCTGTGTAATTGCGCAGATAAACGGCGAATTCGTCGATGTGGCGCTGTGCGATCGGATCGATGCGCACGCGGTATGTCATTTGCGCTCTACCGTTTTGCCGTCCGGTAGATGTCGAGAAGGCGTTTCTTGAAGGTCTTGGAATTGTAGTCAATGGCCTTGCCGGCCTTGACCCGCGCCTCAGCTTGCTTCAACGAGGCGAGCAAATCCGCGCGCTCCTTGTTCGAGAGCACGGGGATTTCTTCCATGGTCGTGACCGGCACACTGGTGCTCCGCCGACGCCTGTGCTTGGTGGCGCTCTTGCTTGTCATTAAGATAATATAGCACGCTCGCCGA
>DATBWJ010000443.1:0-3795 GCA_036514935.1 Xanthobacteraceae bacterium | reverse complement strand
GACCACTAGCCCGGGATTGAAACCGCCACTCTGACCCAAGGAAGGATGAGGATGATGATGCAGAAGTTGCTGATCGTGGCCGTTGCGTGCGCCGGATTGACGGCAACCGCTCATGCGCAGGACCTGGCTGCGGGAGCAAATTCCTTCAAGAAGTGTGCGCCATGCCACGATGTCGGGGAGACTGCGAAGAACAAGGTCGGCCCGCTGCTGAACGGTCTGACGGACCGCAAGACCGGCACCATCTCCGGCTACAACTATTCGGACGCCAACAAGAACTCCGGCATCGTGTGGAGCGAGGCGACATTCCTGGAATACATCAAGGACCCGAAGGCCAAGATCCCGGGCACCAAGATGGTGTTCGTCGGCATCAAGAACGAGACCGAGGCCAAGGCGCTGTGGGCCTATCTCGCTCAGTTCGGCCCCGACGGCAAGAAGAAATGAGCCCGGCTCGGGGCCGCAATCCCTCCGCGGTCGGCGCCGGCCGCTGCGGGCCGAGCCACGTGCGCGCGGGGCGAGGATGAGTGATCCCGGCGCGCGATTTGCGCACGCGATCGCCGCCGTCGACGCCGCCAATGCCGACGACCCGCAGGTCGTCGAAGTTCAGGGGCAGCGCCTGCCGGCCGCGCTCGTTCATGGCCAACGCATGAGCGCAACGCTGGCGCGCCTGGATCGCGACCCGTCCGAATGCCTGCGCGTTGCCGCGCGCGGCCAGCACATCGAGCGATGGAAGGTGCCGCGCCGGACCTACCCGGCCGGGCGCGCCGGCTATCTCGATTGGCGCAGGCACCAGCGGCGCTTCCAGGCCGAGCGCCTGGGCGAGATCATGGCGGCTGCCGGATACGGCGCCGACGACATCGCGCAGGTCGGCGGGCTGATCCGCAAGGAGCGTTTGGGGCGTGACGGGGAAGCCCAGACGCTCGAGGACGTGATCTATGTCGTCTTCTTCGAGCACTACCTTAAAGGCTTCGTGGCCAGGGTCGAGGAGGACAAGCTCGCGGACATCCTCGCTCGCGCGTGGCGCAGGATGTCGGAACACGGTCAGCGGCACGTGCGCAGGCTCGCGTTGCCGCCCAACGTGCCGCGTCTGCTGGAGCGCGGCTTGGCGCGCATGCCGCCCGGCCATCCCGTGTCGGTGGGATGACGGCGGCGCGCCCGCCTCATCCCGCTACACCGGTGACGGCGGACGCGGCCCAGCGGTGCCCGCGCCCCTCGCGATCGCTCGCCCACACGACCATTCCGGCGAACCTCGCGAGCAGGCCCGCGATCTCGTGTGGGCCGGCGGCGAAGAGGGCGGTCGACAGCGCATCCGCCACCGCCGCCGAACGGTGATAGACAGTAACGCGTTGCCAATGCTGGGCGCTGCGCCCGGTCCTCGGGTCGAACAGGTGATGGGCGGCGCCGCCAGCGCCAATGACGCAGCCGGCGCCCTCGGAAGTGGCGAGCGCGCCGCTGCTCAGCGCGAGCGGGCCGCCGCTCCTGCGCGTGATCGGCCACGGCGTGCCGTTGCTGCGGGGGCCGAGCGCGCGCTGCTCGCCGAGATCGACGAGCACGTGCTCAAAACCGCGCTGGCGCAGCAGGTCGGCGATGCGGTCGGTCACGTAGCCCTGGCCGAGGCCGTTGAGCGTAATGCGCTGACCGCGGCCGAGCCGGATGGCGCCTGCCAGCGCGATTTTGCGCCAGTCGACCGCGCGCCGGGCGGTGGCGATCACCGCCTCCGGCGGCAGGCCGGCGCCGGGCGCCGCCGCGAACCAGTCGACATGGGTTTCCCACAGCGCCTGAACGGTCGGGTCGAACAGGCCGCCGGTGGTCTCGGCGACGGCGAGCGCCAGGGCCAGCGCGCGGCGCAGGTCGCCGGTGGGCGAGACCAACACCCGCTCGCGATTGAGACGGCAGATTTCCGAATCGGCGCGAAACAGGCTCAGCGCGCCCTCGAGCCGCTCGATCTCGGCGGCCACCGCCGCCGCAACGGCGCGGGCCTGACCCGCATCGAGGCCGCTGAACAGGATGCGGGCATCGGTTCCCATCGCCAGCCCGCGCCATTCGTGCTCGATCGCCAGGCGATCGGCGCGGGAGCCGGTCGCCATCGCTCCAGCGACGGCGGAGGCGAGGATGGTGATGGCGCGCCGCCGCGTGATGCGCTCGTCAATGGGCATCGACACCTCCCCTGGCTGCGGCTGCCGGCGCGGGATTGCTCGCCGCCAGCGTGATGCGCGGCTTGCGACGCTCTTCTCGCTTCTTGAGGTGCAGGCACACCGCCCGGTCGAGATAGTTGGCCTGACAGCGCAGGCAGTAGATGCATTCGTTCGGGTTGATCTGCCCGAGCGGATGGATCGCCTTGACGGTGCAGGTGCGCGCGCAGACCTGGCATTCGGCGCCGCATTCGCGGTAGCGCTTCAGCCACTCGAACATGCGCATGCGCGCGGGGATCGCGAGCGCGGCGCCGAGCGGGCAGAGATAGCGACAGAAGAAGCGCTCGATGAACAGGCCCGCTCCCAAGAGCGCGAGCGCATAAAGGACGAACGGCCAGTCGCGCATGAACTTCATGGTGATGGCGGTCTTGAACGGCTCGATCTCCGACAGGCCGAAGGCGGTCATGATGGAGTTGAGCGACATCGCGAGAATGCCGAGAAAGACCACGTACTTGACCATCCACAGGCGCTCGTGCAGGCTGAACGGGATTTCGATCTGCCTGACGCCGATGCGCCGGGCGAGCTCGTTGAGCAGCTCCTGCAGCGCGCCGAACGGGCAAAGCCAGCCGCAGAACACGCCGCGCCCCCAGAACAGGATGCTGACGGCGACGAAGCTCCACAGGATGAAGGCCAGCGGGTCGAGCAGGAACAGCTCCCAGCGGAATCCGGTCAACAGGGCGTGGATGAAGGTGATGACATTGACCACCGACAACTGCGCGTTGGCGATCAGGCCGAGGAAGACGAAGGTGAGGACGAGATAAACGATGCGCAGCCGTCGATAGAGCATTCCGCGCGCCGTCACCCAGTTCTGAAAGACCAAGACCCCGCCAAGCCCGGCCAGCATCAGCATCAGCAGCACGATCTCCAAGCGCCGCTCCCACCAGATGTCCTGCCAGAGCGGCGCTTGCACCCGAGGCGCTTCGACGAACGGCGCCTCGGCGGCGGGCTGGACCAGATAGGCCGACGGGATGTGGTAATCGAGCGACACGACGACTGGCGCGGCCAGGCGGCTCGCCGGATCGCCGATCAGCGCAAGATCGAGGCGGAACGGCAGCGTGGCGTCGAATCCGCTCGCTTGGGCGATGCGGAACAGGCTGATCTCGCGGAATTCCGGAGCGCCGGCCGCCGCCACGACGTCGATGCGCTGATGGTCGTCGGCGCGCAGCCGGATGGTCCGGTCGCCCTGGACGATCTCGATGCGGTCGAAGGCGCCCGCGCGCCGCCACTCGGTTCCGCGGAAGGAGTAGAGCCCGCTGGCAGCGATGAAGACGAGGTCGTCGTCGGGCCCGATCTTGGCCAGTTCGCTCTCGTAGAGGCGCTGGCCGAACAGGCTCTCGCCGATTCGGGGAGGGGTCGCAAGCGCGAGCCACAGTTCGATGAAGGTCTTGTCCGGCTCGGCATCGCGCGTCTGGAGAAGCCGCGCCGCTTGCCCGCGGGTGACGATGAGGCGCCGCACCGCGCCCTCCACCACCAGCGCCGGCCAGGAGGCGCGCTGCCGGGTCTCGCGATCGAGCCGCGGCTTGCGGTCGGGCTGGGCAGCGCGCGTGCGCAGCACCGCGCGGGCCGAACGCACGATGGCGTCGCGGATCACCGCGCTCGTCACCGA
>DATBWJ010000442.1:0-5018 GCA_036514935.1 Xanthobacteraceae bacterium | reverse complement strand
GAGGTGGGCGGTGCCAGCAACGGCGCAGCCAGTGCCACCGACAGCGCGCTCGCCACTGCGAACAGCCTTTGAGCCGATAAGTTCACCATGGCTCACCTTCCAGCCGGTATCCCGGCTTTCAACCTTGCGCGGGGCGGCGCTCGATTCCTTAAGCCTGCGAATTTTCGCACCGGTGCAGCCGCGCGCAAGGACATTTGCCGCGACCTCATAAAAGCATTGATTGAACTTTCATTTCAATGACTTGAGTGCGGCCGGCCAATGGTTGACTCCGGTGGACCCGATCAGTATGGTCCGCGCGGCCTTGAGGGGGCGAGGCTTCCGCTTGGTGTCCGCGCGGGCGGTGGATGAGCGACAACGCACGCAAGGACCCCGGAGATGAGCCCGACGAGGCTGCTCTCTCCGCGAGGCTCCGGCAGCTCGGCGAACGGCTCGGTCAAAAACGGGCGAGCAGACCGCCCGAACATGCCGGCGCCCCTACGGGCCCCAGTGACGCTTCCGGGATGGCGCGCGGCTTGCGGCTTTCCAGCGAGCTCATTGGCGGAATCATTGGCGGTGCTGTCATCGGCTGGCTCATTGACCGCTGGCTCGGCATCGCGCCGTGGGGACTGATCGTTTTCGTTTTGCTCGGCTTTGCCGCCGGCATGCTTAATTTGATGCGGGCGGCGGGCGGCGCCGAGCGCGGGGATGATCAAAAAATCGATAGATGATTGAAAGATGATCGATCCGATCCACCAGTTTCAGATCGACAAGCTGTTCACCCTCGGCAAGATCGGCGGGCAGGAGATCGCGTTCACCAACTCGGCCCTGTTCATGGCGATCGCGGTCATGGCGATCACGGCGTTCCTACTGTTGCCGACGAGCGGCCGCAACCTCGTGCCGGGCCGGCTGCAATCGCTGGCAGAACTGACCTACGAGTTCATCGCGGACACCGTGCAGAGCGCGGCCGGAACTGAGGGAATGCGCTTCTTCCCGTTGGTGTTCACGCTGTTCATGTTCATCCTGTTCGCAAATCTGATCGGGATGATTCCCTACGGGTTCTCAGTGACGAGTCACATCGTCATCACGGCCGCGCTTGCGCTTCTCGTGTTCTTCACCGTCATCATCTACGGCCTCTGGAAGCACGGACTGCATTTTCTCAAACTGTTCGTGCCGAGCGGGGTACCCATCTTCGTCCTGCCACTGATCACCGCGATCGAGGTGCTGTCCTTCTTCACGCGGCCCCTGTCACACAGCGTGCGGCTTTTCGCGAACATGCTCGCGGGGCATATCGTGCTTAAACTGTTCGCCGGTTTCGTTGCGGGCGTTGCGAGTATCGGCGTGATCGGTTGGTTCGGGGCGGCGGTGCCGCTCGTGCTGACGGTCGCGCTGACCGCCCTCGAGTTTCTCGTCGCCTTCCTGCAGGCCTACGTCTTCGCCATCCTCACCTGCATCTATCTTAACGACGCACTGCATCCCGCCCACTGACGTCCTTCGCAATCTTCAACAAGGAGTTCTCATCATGGATCCGACCGCTGCGAAATTGATCGGTGCTGGCCTTGCCTGCATCGGCATGGGTGCCGCCGGCGTCGGCGTCGGCAATATCTTCGCCCAGTACCTCGCCGGCGCCCTGCGCAACCCTTCGGCCGCTGCCGGGAGGCGCACGGACCTATTCGTCGGGTTCGCGCTGACCGAGGCACTCGCGATCTTCTCGCTGCTGATCGCGCTCCTGCTGCTGTTCTACTTCTGAACTGGCACGGCGGCCGCCTGATGCGGCGACGACGGCGATGCTGTCAAAGTACTGAGGCGGGTCATGGCACAACCGAACGCACATACCGAGGCGCCGGGGCACGCGAAGGTTTTCCCACCGTTCCAGCCGGAGAACTACGCGTCCCAGCTTGTCTGGCTCGGCCTCACCTTCGTCCTGCTCTACGTGGTGATGGCCAAAATCGCGCTGCCGCGCGTGGGCGCGATCATCGAGGCGCGGCGCAGCCGCATCGAGAGCGACATCGCCGAGGCCGGTCGCCTGAAGTCGGACGCCGAGGCGGCGATGGCAGCCTACGAGGAGGCGCTCGCCGCAGCGCGCGCGCGCGCCCACGCCATCGCCGCCGAGATGCGCGAAAAGCTCGACGCCGAGGCCGCCGAGCGCCGCAACGCGATCGAGCGCGAGCTCAATGCCCGGCTCGCGGCGGCCGAGCGCGCGATCGGCGAGAGCAAGGCGCGCGCCATGGTGAGCGTGCGCGAGATTGCGGTGGAGGCAGCCGCCGCTATCGTCGCGCGCCTGACCGGCAGCGCTCCGGCCGAGCCGGCCGTCGTCAAGGCGGTCGACACCGTGCTCAAGCGTTGAGGCCCACCATGCTGGCGCAGCTCTCCACGGCCGAGTTTTGGGTAGCGGTTGCCTTCCTCATCTTCATCGGCATCCTTTTCAAATTCGGCGTGCATCGTCTGGCCATCCAGGCGCTCGACGCGCGCGGCGCGCGCATCAAGGCCGAGCTCGACGAGGCGCGCCAGATCCGCGAGGAAGCGCGGGCGGTCCTGGCGGAGTCCGAGCGCCGCCGGCGCGAGGCGGACAGCGAAGCAATGGCGATCATCGCCGGCGCGCGCGCGGACGCCGAGCGCATCGCGGCGGAGGCCGAGACCAAGGCCGAGGAGTTCGTCGCCCGCCGCACCAGGCTCGCCGAGAGCAAGATCGCCCAGGCGGAAGCGCAAGCGGTCGCCGAGGTGCGCGCCGCCGCCGCCGAAGCCGCCGTCGGCGCGGCGGAAAAAATCCTGGGCGACACGGTCAAGGGCAAGCTCGCCGACGACCTGATCGGCCAGGGCATCCAAGGCCTGCGCTCGAAGCTCAACTGATCATCGCTGCGATCGGTCGCCCCAACAGTCTCGGTCTTGCTCGGCCTCCGCGGCTCGACGCGCCCCTCCGCGCGTCGCCGTCACGCGGAAAACATAGAAGAATCAATATATTCCGGGGCAACGGGATTGTTGGGGCCATGCCCGATCGGGGCCACAGGAAACAAGCTCAGGGTCCTGCGGCGGCCCGTCGGCGCGGCGCCGGCGGGTTCCTGAGCCATCACGGACATTGCAGCCCGCCCGCCTGAACGCCGACCAGTAGTTTCGTCCACTGCCACTGATGGCGTGTGCCCGGATGCGCCTTCGTACTCAAATGGGTGGGGCGCGGGGGCGATAAACGTAGTTCAAAACAGGGCGGCGGTCATGGATTAGGGGGTGGGCTGTGGCCGATCATCCGTTCGCCGGAATCTATGCCCAATCAAAAGTTCTCCTAAGCGCAACACGCAATCTCGACGACAGCATCTACAACGCCCCGAAGATCGATGGGGTAGCGCTCTCGCTCGTGTGGCGCACGATCGAGCCTGAGCTGGGCGAATACGACTGGTCGACGCTCGACGTGGAGATCGGGCGCGCCATCGCGGCGGGCAAGAAGGTGGCGATCTCGGTCTTCCCAAACCGCCTGGAAGCGCCGGACTGGCTGTTCGACCTGGGCGTGCCGGAGCTTCATTTCGTCGTCGGTCCGCATGGCGGCGCCGAACGCACCGACAACATCGCCATCGCGCCGCCGTGGAATCCGACCTACCTGGCGGCCTATGCCGACATGATGCAGGCGCTGTCGCAGCACCTTCATTCGATTCCCGGCGGATACGAGACCGTCCGCATGGTCGAGATCACCGGCATCAATCAGATCACCGGCGAGACCAGGCTTCCTGCGGCTACCGGCCCGCTGCCGGGGCGCGAGGCCGAGCTCACCAACACGATTCCGATCTGGCAGGCGGCCGGATATACGCCAGCAAAGGTGATCGAGGCCTGGAAATCGCTGGCGGCGTCGGTCAACACTGCTTTCCCCGACAAGCTGCTCTCGATTGGAATACTGGACAACAACGCCTTTCCGCCCATTGACAACAACGGCCAGCAGGTCACGGAAAGCAGCCCCTCCTATGTCGATGTCACCAACGAGATCATCAATGCCGGTCTCAGTCTTTATCCGGGCCAGTTCGCGGTCCAGTGGAACGGCCTAAACTCGGTCTCGCTCAGCCCAACCGTGCTCACTGCCGCGAGCGAGGGCGCGATCCCGGGCTGGCAGGCCAACCATTGGCTGAGCACTGGCACCGGGTACGGGACGAACTACGCCACCGCTGTGACGCCGACCAACGCCACCTACCAGCAAATTCTCGATTTTGGAGTTACCGGGGGCGGCCAGTACCTCGAAGTGTGGGCCGCCGACGTCGCCAGGTATCCCGACGCGCTCAGCGAAGCTCGCGGGCGCCTTGCGAGCAAGCTCAATGCCGGCACCGCCGGAAACGACGTCTTGGCAGCGGGTGCGCACGCGGAGACCTTGAATGGCCGCGAAGGCTCGGACACCGCCACCTATTTCGCCTCGACCGCAGGCGTGAAGCTGAGCCTCGCCGCGGGAACGGCGAGCGGCGGCTATGCCCAAGGCGACAAGCTGTTGGGCATCGAACATCTGACCGGGTCGAGCTTCGGCGACACGCTCTGGGGCAATGGTGGCAACAACGTTCTTGCAGGAGGCGCCGGCAACGACCTCCTCAGCGGCGGCGCCGGCGGGGATCGCCTGGTCGGGGGCGCGGGGAACGACACGCTCGATGGAGGATCCGGCAAGGACATCGTGAATGGCGGGGTGGGCAACGATACAATCAGCGGGGGGAGCAGCGGGGACACGCTGGATGGCGGGGCCGGCCGCGATCGGTTGGACGGCGGGGGCGGCAGCGATCGGCTGACCGGCGGACAAGGCGACGACCTCCTGACTGGCGGCGCCGGCATCGACATATTCGTGTTCGCCCCCGACTTCGGCCACGATACCATCACCGACTTCGCCTTCGGGTATACCCACGATGTGATCGAGATCGACCACACCATTCTCGCCACTTTTGCCCAGGTAGTCGCCCACAGCCGGCAAGTCGGCTCGGCCGTCGTGATCACGGTGGATGCCGACGATTCGATCACGATCAAGAACGCCCAACTGTCCTATCTCAGACCCTACGATTTCGATTTCATATGAGGCGGGAGGGGTG
>DATBWJ010000441.1:0-4843 GCA_036514935.1 Xanthobacteraceae bacterium | reverse complement strand
AACGGGCTCACCCCGCCGATGTGAGCCGGTACATGGGTTGACGAGTGCACTGGTTGGCGCGGGCCGCGCGGCCCGCGCCGCGAAGCCGTCACAGCACGCGGTAGACCTCCCAGTGCGAGGACCCCGACACCACGTAGGGTTCCAGGTCCTTGCCCCATTTCTTGTGAGCGTCGAGTTTGGCGAGGGCGGCCCAGGCGCGGTCGAGTTCGCCGAGGTCGGCCACCTCCCATTCGGTGATCACAGTAGCCTCCCCGGCTCCGACCGAGCCGGTGAGCATGCGCCTCTTGGCGGGTGAGAGGCCGATCTGCGGGGCGATGTCCTTTTCCCAGGCGCGCAGCGTGTCGATGACGGTCTGCTTGTGGCCGAAGCGAGCGTCGATTTGCCAGCGGGCGATCATCATGGTCTTCCTCCTCTGCCCTCATGCGGGCATCCACGAACGCAGCATAATGAAGCGCTTCCACCGCAACGTCACCTCGCCCGTTCGGGCCATCGCCGAGGTCCGATCGGGCCACGCCCCCCTCCGCGGCGCATGCGCGGGAGCCCGCAGGATCGCATCCACATGGCGGGGCAACCTCGCCTTGAACGGCGAAAGCCTTTCCGCCACAGTCGCCGCTGGGCGCGTTGGCGCGCAGGGAGATGCCGATGGCCGGGCCGCGTGTCGGACTGCTCGTCACCTGCCTCGTCGACTTCATTCGTCCTTCGGTCGGTTTTGCTGCGGTCAAGCTGCTCGAGGACGCCGGTTGCACGGTCGTGGTGCCGCGGCAGGCTTGCTGCGGGCAACCGGCGTTCAATTCGGGCGATCGTGCGAGCGCGCGCGCCATCGCCGAACAGGTGATCGCGGCCTTTGCGCCCTGCGACTTCGTCGTCACGCCGTCGGGCTCGTGCGGCGGCATGCTGCGCGTGCATTATCCCGAGCTCTTCCAGGGTGATCCCCACTGGCAGGCGCGCGCCGAGGCCTTCGCCGCCAAGAGCTACGAGCTCACCTCCTTCCTGGTGGAGGTGCTGGGCGTCACGCACAGCGTAGCGCGCTACCACGGCACGGTGACCTACCACGACGCCTGCTCCGGCCTGCGCGAGCTTGGCGTCAAGGCCCAGCCGCGCCGCCTGCTCGCCACGGTCGAAGGACTGAGGCTCGCCGAGATGGCCGATGCCGACGTGTGCTGCGGCTTTGGCGGCACGTTCTGCGTAAAATATCCCGAGATTTCCAACGCCATCGTCGGCAAGAAGGCCGCCAGCGTGGTTGCAAGCGGGGCCGGCACGCTGCTGGCCGGAGATCTCGGCTGCCTTATGAATATCGCCGGAAAACTGGCACGCGAGGGCAGCTCCGTCGAAGTGCGGCACGTTGCCGAGGTGCTGGCCGGCATGACCGACGCGGCGGCGATCGCGGCGCCCGCGCGTCGCAGACCAAAGGCCGCAGAATGACCGGAGCCGCCCCCTCGCCGCAATTCAAGAGGCGCGCGCAGGCGGCCCTGGCCGACGCCGAGTTGCAGCGCGCGCTCAGGATCGTCGAGGTGAACTTCATCGCGCGCCGCAGCGAGGCCGTCGAGCGGCTGCCGGAGTTCGAGGCGCTGCGCGATGCCGCGCGCGACATCAAGAACCACACGCTGACGCACCTCGACCTCTACCTGGAGGAATATGAGCGCCGCGTCACCGAGCAGGGCGGCCAGGTGCACTATGCGGTGACGGCCGAGGACGCCCGCCAGATCATTCTCGATATCTGCCGCAGGTTGCGCGCGAATATCGCGACCAAGGGCAAGACGATGGTCGGCGAGGAAATCGGCCTCAATGAGTTCCTCGCCAACTTCGCCGTCACGCCGGTGGAGACCGATCTCGGCGAGTACATCGTCCAGCTTCGCCACGAACAGCCCTCGCACATCATCGCGCCGGCGGTGCACCTCACCAAGGCGCAGATTGCGGCCGACTTCCGCCGCGCCCACCGCCATCTGCCGCCCGAACGCGACCTGGCGGAGCCCGAGGCGCTGCTGTCGGAGGCGCGCGCCGTCCTGCGCGAGAAGTTCCTCGCCGCCGACATCGGCATCACCGGCGCGAATTTCCTGGTCGCCGAGACCGGCACCGCGATCATCGTGACCAACGAGGGCAACGGCGACCTCACCCAGACGCTGCCCAAGGCGCACATCGTGCTCGCCTCGATCGAGAAACTCGTGCCCACCCTCGAGGATGCGGCCCAGCTCTTGCGCGTGCTGGCACGCTCGGCCACCGGCCAGGAGATGGCGGTCTACACCACGCTCGCGACCGGGCCGCGGCGCGCGGACGACCCGGACGGTCCGGCCGAATACCACGTCGTCATCCTCGACAATGGCCGCTCAGCGATGCTCGGCAGCCCCTTGCGCGACATGCTGCGCTGCATCCGCTGCGGCGCCTGCCTGAACCATTGCCCCGTCTACCACGCGGTCGGCGGCCACGCCTATGGTTCGGTCTATCCAGGGCCGATGGGGGCGGTGCTGACGCCGAGCCTGATCGGCATCGACAAGGCCGCCGAGCTGCCGAATGCCTCAACCTTTTGCGGCCGCTGCGAGGACGTGTGCCCCGTG
Source organism: Xanthobacteraceae bacterium (assembly GCA_036514935.1). GTDB lineage: Bacteria > Pseudomonadota > Alphaproteobacteria > Rhizobiales > Xanthobacteraceae > DATBWJ01. The sequence continues at coordinate 2,291 of DATBWJ010000441.1, read as the reverse complement.
CGCATTCCCTTGCCTAGGCTGATGCGGTTCTGGCGGGAGCGCGAGTTCGAGCAGCACCTGTCGCCGGCAAGAGTGCGCGCCGGGCTGAGGACCTGGGCCTTCTTCGCCAAGCGGCCGCGGCTCTATGGGCTCGCCACCGGCATCGCGGCGCCCGTGCTCGCACTCATCGGACGATGGCGCGGACGATTTCGCTGGCTGCCGCTGGCGGGCGGATGGACACGCCACCGCGACTTCCCCTCTCCGCAAGGAGCGACCTTCCAGGCGCGATGGAAACGACGATGAGCGCGCGCGACGCCATTTTCCGCTCGATCCGCAATTCCCTCGGCGTCAGCGGGCATGAGGCGCCGCGAATCAAGGCGGTCGCCGATCGGCTGAGCGAGCATCCGAGCGGAGTGCTGCCCAGGCGCGGGCAATTGCCGGCGAAGGAGCGCGTCGCCCTCTTCATGTCGATGGTCGAAGCTGCCGCCGGCAGCGTCGCCTCGGTTGACGCGATCGCGGACGTTCCGGCGGCCGTCGGCGCCTTCCTGCGCCAGCACGATCTGCCGCTGGCGGTGCGCTGCGGCGCCGACGCCGTGCTCGCCGCGGCACCGTGGGCGCACGAGGCAGCGCTGCAGGTGACGACCGGGCCTTCCGACGGCCGGCAACTTGCGGCGGTCTCGCGCGCCTTCGCCGGCGTCGCCGAGACCGGCACCGTGGTGCTGACCTCGGGCGCCGACAATCCCACGACGCTCAACTTCCTGCCCGACAACCATATCGTCGTCATCGAGGCCAAGCACATCGCCGGCGACTACGAGACGGTGTTCGCCCGGCTGCGCCGGACCTACGGCGCCGGCAGGCTGCCGCGCGCGGTCAATCTGATCACCGGGCCCTCGCGATCGGCCGACATCGAGCAGACGCTCATCCTCGGTGCCCACGGCCCGCGCCGGTTGCACGTGATCGTGGTCGGCAAGCCCGGATCGAGGGCGGGAACGCGCCGGCCCGCCGCCCCGAGGTGAGTGATACCCCTTAGATGAGTATAAGTTGTTGTTTTGGTTAAAGTTTAAGAGTGGCGCCGGCAGCCTTGCGGTGGCGCCAGCGGATGCGGGCAAATCTTTTTTGAAACATTTGCCCGCATCATCCCTTATTATCCCCGCCCAACGAGTGGTCTTGGCGGGGGGCCTCAGGAACCGATGACTGGCAAGTATTTCGGCACCGATGGCATTCGTGGGCGCGCCAACGGCGTCATCACGCCCGAGCTGGCGCTCAAGGTCGGACAGGCGGCCGGCCTGGCCTTCCAAAACGGCGACCACCGGCACCGCGTCCTCATCGGCAAGGACACGCGGCTGTCCGGCTACATGATCGAGACCGCGCTGGTCGCCGGCTTTACGTCAGTGGGCATGGACGTGCTGCTGACCGGGCCCATTCCCACGCCCGGGGTCGCGATGCTGACGCGGTCCATGCGTGCCGATCTTGGCGTCATGATCTCGGCCTCCCACAATCTCTACGACGACAACGGGATCAAGCTGTTCGGCCCGGACGGCTTCAAGCTGTCCGACGAGGTCGAGCACAGGATCGAGCAGCTCCTCGATGCCGATCTATCGAAGCGCCTCGCCAAGCCGCCGGCGCTTGGCCGCGCCAAGCGCATCGACGGCGTGCAGGACCGCTACATCGAGTTCGCCAAGCGAACGCTGCCAAAGAACCTGTCGTTCGAAGGCCTGCGGGTGGTCGTCGACTGCGCCAATGGCGCGGCCTACAGCGTGGCGCCGGCGGCGCTGTGGGAGCTCGGGGCGGAGGTGTTCTCGCTCGGCGTCGAGCCTGACGGCTTCAACATCAACAAGGAATGCGGCTCGACCGCGCCTGATGCGCTCGCGCACAAGGTGCGCGAGATGCGCGCCGACATCGGGATTGCGCTCGACGGGGATGCCGATCGCGTGGTGATCGTCGATGAGCGCGGGCGGATCGTCGACGGCGACCAGATCTTGGCCGTGATCGCGGAAAGCTGGAACGAGGACGGCCGGCTCGCGCTGCCCGGCATTGTCGCGACGGTCATGGCCAATTACGGGCTCGAACGCTTTCTCGCATCGCTCGGCCTGTCGCTCGTGCGCACCCGTGTCGGCGACCGCTACGTGATCGAGCAGATGCGCGAACACGGCTACAACGTCGGGGGCGAGCCGTCCGGCCATATCATCCTGTCCGACCATACCACGACCGGCGATGGCTTCGTGGCCGCGCTGCAGGTGCTCGCCGTCGTCAAGAAGCGCGGACAGCCGGTATCGGTGGTCTGCCGCCGCTTCGACCCGCTGCCGCAAATC
>DATBWJ010000440.1:0-2298 GCA_036514935.1 Xanthobacteraceae bacterium | reverse complement strand
CTCGTCGCGCAGGGAGCCGCCGCGGTCGCGGCCTGGGTCAAGCCGCGCGCGCGCGAGGTCGAGCGCGTGCGGACGGCGGTGCACGAGATCGCGGGCTCCGGGCTCACGCTGTCGAAGTTGTCGGTGGCGGCGAGTTTGCTGGGCGATTTGGCGAAGGGGTGAGTGCGGCGCGCACCGTATTTCGTCTGTCGTCTTGGCCGGGCTTGTCCCGGCCACGACGATTGATAGGTTTGTCGACGCGCCTCAATGCCGAAAGTGCCGCGTGCCGGTGAACACCATGGCGATGCCGTGGTCGTCGGCGGCCTTGATCACCTCCTCGTCGCGCAGCGAGCCGCCGGGCTGGATGACTGCGGTAGCGCCCGCCTCGATCGCTACCAGCAGGCCGTCGGCGAAGGGAAAGAAGGCATCGGAGGCGACGACCGAGCCGCGCGTCAGGGGCTGCGGCAGCCCGGCCGCGCTGGCGGCGTCCTCGGCCTTGCGGGCGGCGATGCGCGCGGAATCGATCCGGCTCATCTGGCCGGCGCCGATGCCGACGGTGGCGCCGTCCTTGGCATAGACGATGGTGTTCGACTTGACGTGCTTGGCCACGCGGAAGGCGAAGCGCAGGTCGGCGAGCTCGGCAGCCGTCGGCGCGCGCCTCGTCACCGTCTTGAGCTGCATTTCCTCGACGACGGCATTGTCGCGCGACTGCACCAGGAGACCGCCCGCCACGGTCTTCGCGGTGAGCCCGGCCGCGCGCGGGTCGGGCAGGCCGCCGGCGACGAGCAGCCGCAGATTCTTCTTGGCGCCGACGATCGCGATCGCCTCCTCGCTCGCCGCGGGCGCGATGATGACCTCGGTAAAGATCTCGGTGATGGCGTGCGCGGCCTCGGCGTCGAGCGGCCGGTTCAGCGCCACGATGCCGCCGAAGGCCGACACCGGATCGCAGGCGAGCGCCTTGCGGTAGGCGGCGAGCAGACTTTCGCCCTCCGCCACCCCGCACGGATTGGCGTGCTTGATGATGGCGCAGGCGACGGTGCGGCCGGGATCGAACTCGGCGACGCATTCATAGGCGGCGTCGGTGTCGTTGATGTTGTTGTAGGAGAGCTGCTTGCCCTGGACCTGGCGGGCGGTGGCGACGCCGAAGCGCTGCTCGGGCGTGCGATAGAAGGCGGCAGTCTGGTGCGGGTTCTCGCCGTAGCGCAGCGCCTCGATCAATCTGCCGCCGAACGCGCGGAACTCCGGCGCAGGCTCGCCCAGCTCGCGGGCGAACCAGTTGGCGACGGCGGCGTCATAGGCGGCGGTGCGCGCGTAGGCCTTGGCGGCGAGGCGCTGGCGCAGCGCCAGCGTCGTCATGCCGTCGTGGGCCGCAAGTTCCGCCAGCACGGCGGCGTAGTCGGCCGCCTCCACCACGACCGTCACGTCGGCGTGGTTCTTGGCCGCCGCGCGCACCATCGCCGGGCCGCCGATATCGATGTTTTCGATGCATTCGGCGAAACCGGCGCCCTTGGCGACCGTGGCCTCGAAGGGATAGAGATTGACCACCAGCAGGTCGATCGCGGCAATGCCGTGCGAGCGCAGGGCGCGCTCGTGCTCCTCGTTGCCGCGCACCGCCAGAAGCCCGCCGTGAATGGCGGGGTGCAGCGTCTTGACCCGGCCGTCGATCATCTCGGGAAAGCCGGTCACCTCGGCGACCTCGCGCACGCTGAGGCCGGCGTCCGTCAGCGCCTTGCGCGTGCCTCCGGTCGACACCAGCGCCACCCCGCGGCCGGCGAGAGCGCGCGCGAAATCGACCAGCCCGGTCTTGTCGGAGACGGACAAGAGCGCACACGAAATGCCGCGCAGATCGCTCATGGCATGCCCTATTCATGCTGGCGCGAACGACCGCTTCGGGCTTCCTGCGGCCGCGCGCGCGCTCCAAAACCATATCCACCGAGGCCAATGCCAATGCAAGCGGCGGCTCTTTCGACTCACAGCGGCAGCTCGGGCTCCCCGCCGCGGGTGCGGCGTGCGCCTTGCATGAGCTGAAAGCTCCAGCGCACGCGCGGCGCCTGCCGCGCGTGTCCGCGGATCACGATGAAGGACCCTCGCCGGGGGCCGTCCTGGCCGCCGAGATGCACGCCGTCCTCGATGTCGACCGCATCGTCTGCGGCGTGAAAATGCCACCCGTCCTTGTTGGGCAGGGTCAGCACCACGCCATGGCCGTCGGCGCCGCGGCTGGCGCGCACCAGCGGGTTGAGGTGGAAGCGGATGGCGAACTCGTCGGCGACCTTGCTCGGCAGCGCCTCGCCCTTGGCGGGCACAAACAGGTCCTCGCCG
>DATBWJ010000439.1:0-4144 GCA_036514935.1 Xanthobacteraceae bacterium | reverse complement strand
CAGGCGGGCGCAGCCCGCCGACGCAATCCCGCTGAGATTGCCGCGCCCCCTGCGGGGGCTCGCGATGACAGCGAGTGCGACAGGGTGACCACACCTGACATCATGCTGTTGCCATGAATATACACTTGGCCAAAGAGGTTGGTGCATTTCTTGCCGCCCACCACGTGCTCTCGCTCGCCACCTGTGGCGCGGGCGGGCCGCACGCAACGAACCTGTTTTATGCGTGCGACGGGCTGGCGTTGCTGTGGGTCTCAGAGCCCGACAGCCGACATTCGCGCGAGATCGCGGCCGACAACCGCGTCGAGGCGACGGTGGCGCCGGACTACTCGGATTTCGCCGCCATCAAGGGCGTGCAGATCGCCGGCACGGCGCGGCGGATCCTGGATGAGGATGAGCGCGCGCAGTACATTGCAAAGTTGGAGGCGCGTTACCCTTTCCTCAAAAACCTGGCGGCGGGGCCGTTGAAACTGCGCGAGGCCTACGCCCGCACCGCGGTCTATCGCCTCGAACCGGAACGCATCATCCTGATCGATAACACCAAGGGTTTTGGGCACAAGGAGACGCTCGAATTGCCCAAATGATGCCAACGGTCAAAAAGATTCATCCGTCAAGGTCGACGTCCGCGCAAGCGGACGATCCAGTAACCACCGGCGTCCGTGATTGCTGGATGCTCCGCTTTCGCGGAGCATGACGAGTTCAGAGACAAGTGCGGTTGCCATAAGTATCGGAGCACAATGCCAAACTAGGCCTGATTTTGCGCAAGCCGGGGTGAGTGGTACCTTTATCTTGTCCAACGTGACAAAGGGGGAGGAAAACATGAGCCGCAGCGCGTTTCTTATTTTTACGGCCGTGGTCGCCATCATCTATGGCCTCGGCCTCGTCCTGGTGCCGGCCATGGTGAATGAAATGCATGGCCTCGCGAGCAGCCCTGCGACGAGCCTGATGTCGCGCTATTTCGGCGTGGCGTTGCTTGGCATCGCCGTCATGGCTTGGCTTGCGCGCGAGGCCGCCGACTCCGATGCGCTCAGCGCATTCCTGCAGGGCGCGTGCGTCATGAACGTGATCGGGCTGATCGTGTCCTTGCATGCGGTGTTCACCGGCTTGATGAACGCCGTGGGCTGGCTGCCGGTGATCATTCAGTTGCTGCTCGCGATCGGATTCGGCTATTTCGGATTCCTGCGCCGGTGAATCGGCTCGCGTCTGCCTATTGCGCCCTTTGGTGACGGCGTGCGGCTGACCCGATCGGCTCGCGCGATCTGAGGTCGGAGTTGCGCGCGGGAGAAACGGAAATCGACGCGACGACGCGGTCGGTATCCGAACCCGCCCTCACGCCCCCAGCGCGCGCCGCACCGCGGCGATGATGCGGTCCTGCGTCGGCGCGTCGAGATAGGGGTGCATGGGCAGGCTGACGACCTCCTCGGCCAGACGCTCGCTCACCGGCAGTCCGCCGTCGGCGAGCGGGTAATGGCGATAGGCGGTCTGCCGGTGCAGCGGCTTGGCGTAATAGACCGCGGTCGGAATGCCCTCGCGTTCAAGCGCCGCGGAAAACCCCTCGCGTGCGCCCGGCGCCAGGCGAATGGTGTATTGCGCCCACACCGAGGTCGAGACGTCGGGCACGCGCGGCACGATTACGACCTCGCCGAGACCCTCCGCGTAGCGCTGCGCGATGCGCTCGCGCGCCTCGATCTCCTCGGGAAAAATCTTCAGCTTCTCGATCAGCACGGCGGCCTGGATGGTGTCGAGGCGGCCGGTGATGCCGATGCGCGCATTGTCGTACTTGTCGGCGCCCTGGCCGTGCACGCGCAGGCTCCGGATCGTCTCGGCGAGCCCGTCGTCGTCAGTGAAGACGGCGCCGCCGTCGCCGTAGCAGCCGAGCGGCTTGGCCGGGAAGAAGCTGGTGGCGGTGGCGTGGGCGAGCGCACCGAGGCGGCGGCCCTTGTAGGTCGCGCCAAACGCCTGGGCGGCATCGTCGAGCACGAACAGGCCGTGCTCCTCGGCGACCTCGGCAATCGAGTCGTGGTCCGCCGGCAGGCCGAACAGGTCGACCGGAATGACGGCGCCCGGCCTGAGCCCGAGCCGGCGCGCGGTCGCGATCGCGCGCTCGAAGCTGTCGAGGTCGAGGTTGAAGGTCGCCGCCTCGACATCGGCCAAGACCGGCGTGGCGCCCAGAAGCGCTGGCGCTTCCGCGGTGGCGCAGAAGGTGAAGGCCGGGCAAATGACCGCGTCGCCTGGCCCGATCCCCTTCGCCATCAGCGCGAGCAGCAGCGCATCGGTGCCGCTCGCGCACGAGACGGCGTGGCGCGCGCCGCAGAAGGCCGCCAGCTCGGCTTCGAGCGCGCCGACCTCCGGCCCCAGGATGAACTGGCAGTGCGCCGTCACGCGCGCCAGCGCCTCATCGATCCTCGCCCCCAGCCGGCGGCGCTGGGCGGCGAGATCGATGAAGGGGATCGGCGCCAAGCGGGTATGCTGATTCATCGCGCCTCGCCGATCAGCCCGCCACCCGGCGCGCCCGGCGCGCCGGCGCGAGCGCCGGGCCGCGATCAAGGCAGCGCATCGCGATTTCGAGGCTTGCCACCCCTTCCTCCCCGGTGACGGCTGGCGGCTCGCCGGTGCGGATCGCCCTGATGAAGGCGGCAAGCTCGGTGCGCAGCGGCTCCGCGTGGCCGACCGAGAGGTGACGCATCGAATAGCTGCCGTCCGGCTGGAATCCAAAACACTCCGTCACCTGCCGCGTCAGCAGATCGGCGATGATGTACTTGCGCTTGGTGGCAACTTGGACCGTGCGCGCCTTGAACGGCGTGAGCCAGTTGGTGTTGATCTGCGCCAGCACGCCCGAGGCGGTGCGGAACTGCAGGAGCGCGATGTCCTCGCGCTCCGCCTTGGCGCTCGAGAGCTGCGGTTGCACCTCGACGATCTCGGAGCCGGTGAACCAGCCGATCAGATCGATGTCGTGCACGGCGAGGTCGATGACGACGCCGACGTTCGACATGCGCGGCGGAAACGGCCCGACCCGGGTGATCGCAATCGACAGGATATCCTCGTCGCGGATCGCATCCTTGATCGCCTGCACCGCCGGATTGAAGCGCTCGACATGCCCCACCATCAGCACCACGCGCGCGCGCCTGGCGGCGATGATGATGTCGCGGCCTTCCTCGACCGAGGGGGCGATCGGCTTTTCCACCATCACATGCGCGCCACGCGCGATGCACGTGAGCGCAATGTCGCGATGTAGATGGGTGGGCGCGGCGATGGTGACGGCATCAAGCCCGCGCGCGAGCAGCCGCTCGACGTCCGGCTCGGCCGCACACCCGAGCGCGCGGCTGACGGCATCGGCCTGATTGCGATCAGGATCGGCGACGCCGACGAGCTCTACTCCCGGCATCTCGGCCAGCACGCGCGCATGGTTGCTCCCCATGACGCCGACGCCGACCACCCCCACGCGCACCGCAGCGCCCTTTATGGCTGGCACCATCCCCCCACACTTTAAGTCCCCGACCCGCCATCCCTAACACGCCGCGCGGCGGCTGGCGACAGCCGCCATATAATCAGCCGAACACGTTTTGATTCAATGCGTTACAGCGGCCGCCGGCGGACCGCCACGCGCTCGCCGCGGTGGACAAGGAAAACGCTGCACCGATCCCGGATTGTAAAGGCGCAGGCGAGGGAGCGGGCCGATCACGGGGCGACCGCGCCGTGCTGCCGGCAGGGAGCCGGCCGGCCGATGTCTTGAAGCATTGCTGTGAGAATGGCGTCGCCGGCGAGGGGTGAACGCGGGGCCGCCGACGTCACGCCGCTACTCGGCGGCGCGCGCGGCCGCCGTGTTGAGCGAGAGCCCGGCCGCTAGGGCGTCGTCGCGGAACGCCTGGACCGCGTCGAGCGAGAGCTCGGCCGCCGTCCGGCTGCCGAGCGCCGGCAGCTTCTTGAGCACGTCGGCGGGCGCCGTGATGATATGGCAGCCCATGGCGTCGGCCTCGACCACGTTGAATACTTCGCGCGTCGATGCCCAGATGACCTCGACATTGGGGGTGGAGCGGGCGCGGGCGACGGCATCCTGAATGGTGGTCCGGTAGTCGATGCCCACATCGGCAAGCCTGCCGGCGAACACCGACACGCAGGCCGGCGCCCCGCCGGCGAGCGCGTCGAT
>DATBWJ010000438.1:0-3843 GCA_036514935.1 Xanthobacteraceae bacterium | reverse complement strand
AGGTCGCGCACCAGCGCGATGAGCTCGCGCTCGTGCGGCCCGCCGGCAGGCGGCGAGCGGTCCGAGTCGGGTGTCGGACGTGCTTCCACGACCAGACCCTATTCCTTGCACCCGATCCAACGTTGATGCGCATCAATGCGTTGCGAGGACCGGATGAGGCCGATGTTCTGCAACATCGCTCGGCGCCCCATCGGCCCCGTCCGCCGGAACCGCTGCGCGCCGAGGAGAACGGACTACGCCCGTGAAGGATTGGAACGTCGTTGTCAGCGTCTTTCAAGATGGATTTCGGCGCGCGGTGCACGCCCTGGCAAGGCTCGGCCCGCTCGCGCGCAGCCCCTACCACAACGTGCTGGTCATGGCGGTCGAGGACCCGCTCGCGCTGCTGGAGGCGGTCGAACGGCTGACCGAGGACAATCCGGCCCTTTACGACGCGATTTCGCGCGTGGCTCCGGCGATGGCTTGCTTCGAATTCCAGTCCGCGGACGAATTTCGCGAACGAGCGAGAGAAACCCTGTTGGGTTGGGCGCCGCGTCTGGCCGGGCGCTCGTTTCACGTGCGCCTGCATCGCCGCGGTTTTAGGCATGATCTTCGCTCCCAGGATATCGAGCGATTTCTGGACGACGTGTTGCTCGACGCGCTCAATCAGGCCGGCACGCCGGGCTCGCTGTCGTTTACGGATCCGGACGCGGTGATCGCCATCGATACGATCGACGAGCGCGTGGGGCTGGCATGCTGGAGCCGCGAGGACCTTGCCCGCCACCGGCTGCTGCGCCCCGGCTGAATCGCGCGCCGCTCAATTGCCGGCCGCCCCGCGCGGATCGACGCGCACGCGGCACGGCGCGCCGGCTTCCAAGGCGATGCGCGCCATGCCGAACTGCTCGATCACCCAGGCATTGGTGGTCAGGTGACCGCTCAGGCGGCCGACCGTGAAAGCCGACGGGCCGCGCGCAAGCGCGAGCGGCACGAGCAGTTGATCGGCGAGATGGATTTCGACGCCGGCGCCGGCGGCGTGGTGCTCGCGCAGGAGGCCGACGGCCTCGTCAGCCACCGCTTCCGAGGGCTTGCCGAGACGGCCATAGGCGGAGAAGCTGGCGGCCAGCGGTTCATACTGTGCGAGCAGAAAGATGCCGGCGCCCGGACAGGCCGCGCTCACGCGCTCTGCCTCGATCGCAAGCGGAACGCCGAGATCGCTCAGGGCCGCGCGCGCGCGGTCGGCCATGCGCTGTGGGATATGAGAGGGCAGGTTGGCGGCGACGGCCCGGCCGCTGATGCGCGCCAGCGAGCCGCGCGCGAGCGCCTCAACCGGCCGCCACGCGCGCCCCGATGGCCCGATCCGGCACACCACCTCGCCGCCGCCGACCGGATACCAGCCCCAGCGCTTCAGCTCGGCCTCGACGCGCAGGCCCATGGCGCGCAGTGCCGGGCAATAGGCGCGCACAAAGTCATCGAAGGGCGGCGACCACTCGACATGCGTGCCCCCGCGCAGCACCAGTTCGGAGGGATTTGCGGCCACGGCGAGCGGCAGCACCAGCGTTTGCAGGATGAGCGTGACCGAGCCGGCGCTGCCGCGCTCGGCCGCCTCCACAACGTCGAAAACGTAGTGGCCGCCCTGCGGCGGGCGGCTCGGTTTGAACTCGATCTCGCTCGAGCCCAGGCGATCTCCCGCAACCTGTGCCGCCGTGATGGTCGCAACCGCGCGCACCGCCGACAGGTGCTGGGGCAAAAGGCCGGGATTGCGCCGGCCGGCGCGGATGTTGATGAGCCGAAACGGGCGCGCGCTGACCGCGGACAGAGCGAGCGCCGTTCTGAGGATCTGGCCGCCGCCCTCCCCGTGCGCCCCGTCGAGGATGAGAACGCCCAACACCTCGCCTCCCGCCGCGCTGAGCGCTTAATCCGGTTCGCGCTCGATCACGCAGCAATGCGGCGCCTCGGCGCCACCCGCCTCCTCGCTCAGCACCGCGCCCCGCACCGGGTTCGGACGGAAGGTCGTGCAGCCCTTCAGGCCGCGGTCATAGGCGCAATCGTAGATCTGGCGGAATTCAGCGAACGGGCAGGCCTCCGGCACGTTGATCGTCTTGGAGATCGAGTTGTCGACGAACGGCTGCAGCGCCGCCTGCATGTCGAGATGGGCCTGGATCGGCAACTCGCCGGTCGTCACAAAACCCTCGGGATATCCCGCGTGGGCGCCGCACGTCCCCCGCCACAGATCGAGCGCATAATCGGCCAGCGTGAACTCCTTGGTGCCGCCGCCTTCGTCGAGCACCTTGCGGATGTAGGAGGCGGCGAAGATCGGCTCCAGGCCGCTCGACACGTTGCCGGCCAACAGGCTGATCGTGCCGGTCGGCGCAATGGCGATGAGGTGGCTGTTGCGGATGCCGTGCCGCGCGATGCCGGCGCGGATGTCCTCGGGCAATGCGCCGATGAACGCGCCCTGCAAATACTTGTCGCGCTCGAAATACGGAAAGCCTCCCTTCTCCTCGGCGAGCGCGACCGAGGTGCGGTAGGCGGCATGACAGATCACGCGCATCACGTCGGCGGCGAGCGCGAGCGAGCGCTCGCTGCCATAGGTCAGCCCGAGCATGACCAACGCATCGGCGAGCCCGGTAATGCCGAGGCCGATGCGGCGCGATCCGCGCGCGCTGTCGGCGTGGCGCGGCACGGGAAATTGCGAGGCGTCGATGACGTTGTCCAGGAGCCGCACGGCCACCGCCGTCGCGTCGGCGAGACCTTGGGTGTCGATGCGCGCTGCGGGCGAAAACGGCGCGGCCACGAAGCGCGCCAGGTTGAGCGAGCCGAGGTTGCAGGCGCCATAGGGCGGCAGCGGGATCTCGCCGCACGGGTTCGTGGCGCTGATGTGCTCGCGGTACCACAGATTGTTCAGCCTGTTGATGCGGTCGATGAACAGAACGCCCGGCTCGGCATAGTCGTAGGTCGCCCGCAAAATTTGCTCCCACAGCGCGCGCGCGGGCACGTGCCGCACGATGCGGCACGGTACCGCGCCGGTCGCTCCCGGCCATTCGCGCGACACCGTCGCGCCCTCGCCGTCGATCGCCGCCGCCGGAAACAACAGCGGCCAATCCGCCTCCGCGCGCACCGCCGTCATGAAGGCATCGGTGATGAGGACCGACAGATTGAAGCGGCGCAGGTGGCCGGGCTGCTGCTTGGCGACGATGAACGCCTCGATATCGGGATGGTCGCAGCGCAGCGTCGCCATCATGGCGCCGCGCCGCGCGCCGGTGGAAAGGATCGTGCCGCACATCGCGTCCCACACCTGCATGAAGGACACCGGGCCCGACGCGATGGTGCCGGCGCTGCGCGCGCGCGTGCCCTGCGGGCGCAGCGTCGAGAAGTCGTAGCCCACCCCGCCCCCGCGCTGCATGGTGACGGCGCCCTCCTGCAGGGCCTGGAAAATGCCGGGGATGGAATCCTCGATAGTGCCCATCACGAAGCAGTTGAACAGCGTGACGTTGCGGCCCGTTCCGGCGCCGGCCTGGATGCGGCCGCCCGGCAGGAACTTGAAATCCTGCAAGATTGCGAAGAAGCGCTCCTGCCAGGCCCCCGCGTCGGTGCGCTCGACGGCCGCGATGGCGCGCGCGATGCGGCGCCAGGTGTCGGCGATACTTTGCTCGGCGGCCCCGCGCTCGGCGTAGCGGTACTTGGTCTCCCACACGTGCCGGGAGATGGCAGAAAACTCGCTCGCTGTGGTCACGGTGCCGTCACCCCCAATGGGCGTTAACTTAAGGCGTCAAGACGCAGACTCTCGATGGTCATCGCCCGCGCAAGCGGGCGATCCAGTAGCCGCAGGACGGAGTTTGCAACGCGGCGCCGCGCCAATTCGAGCTG
>DATBWJ010000437.1:0-7107 GCA_036514935.1 Xanthobacteraceae bacterium | reverse complement strand
GCGCCGGGTCTTATAGCGCGCCGCAGGCGCCGTCAACCACTCACGCTGAAGGCCGCAAGCGCCGCCATGTTGACGAGATCGGTGTCCTTGGCCGACAGGCTCACGATCTGCACCGAGCGGTCGAGCCCCACCAGCAGCGGTCCGATGACGTGGGCACCGCCGAGCTCCTGCAGCGTCCTGGTCGAGATCGCGGCCGAATGGAGCGCCGGCATGATCAGCACGTTGGCCGGGCCCGTCAGGCGGCAGAACGGATAGGCCGCCATCAGGTCGGGGTTAAGCGCCACATCCGCGGCCATTTCGCCGTCATACTCGAAATCGACGCGCATGCGGTCGAGAATGCGCACGGCCTCCTGCACGCGCGCGGAACGCTCGCCGGGCGGATGGCCAAAGCTCGAGAACGCGAGCAAGGCGAGCCGCGGCTCGTATCCGAGCTTGCGCGCAACGCCGGCCGCTTCGACCGCGATGTCGGCGATGTCCTGGGCCTCGGGCATCTCGGTGACGGCGGTGTCCGCGACCAGCACCGTTCGCCCGCGCGCGTGCACAAGCGAGATGCCCATGAGCCGGTGGCCCGGCTTGGCATCGATGCAGTGTCGCACGTCCTCGAGCACGACCGAGAAATTGCGTGTCACGCCCGACACCATGGCATCGGCGTCGCCGAGCGCCACCATGCAGGCCGCGAAATGGTTGCGGTCCTGGTTCACCAGCCGCTGGCAGTCGCGCTGGAGATAGCCTTTGCGTTGCAGGCGCTCATAGAGATAGGCGGCATAGACGGAATTGCGCTTCGACAGCCGCGCATTGATGACCTCGATCCCCTCGCCGATCTCGATGCCGGTGTCCCTGACGGTCTGCAGCACGCGCTCCTCGCGGCCGACCAGGAGCGCGGTGCCGAGCCCTTGCTGCACGAAGCTCGCGGCGGCCCGGATCACGGGTTCCTCCTCGCCCTCGGCGAACACGACGCGCTTGGGCTGGCGGTGGAGGCGCTCGAACACGCGCGTGAGAACGCCGGCGACCGGATCGCGGCGCGAGCGAAGCTGCTGGCGATACCCCACCATGTCCACGATCGGCCGCCGCGCCACGCCGGTATCCATCGCGGCCTTGGCGACCGCCGGCGGAATCGCCGAAATCAGCCGCGGGTCGAACGGCACGGGAATGATGTAATCGGGCCCGTATTTCGGGCGCGCGCCGTAAGCGACCGCGACCTCGTCGGGCACGTCCTCGCGCGCAAGATCGGCGAGCGCGCGCGCGGCGGCGATCTTCATCTCCATGTTGATCGAGGTCGCGCGCACGTCGAGCGCGCCGCGGAAAATATAGGGAAAGCCCAGCACGTTGTTGATCTGGTTTGGATAGTCCGAGCGGCCGGTCGCCATGATGGCGTCCTCGCGCACGGCTTGGACGTCCTCCACGGTGATCTCGGGGTCAGGATTGGCCATGGCGAAGATGATCGGCTTATCGGCCATCAACTTCACCATGTCCTGGCTGACCGCGCCCTTGGCCGACAGGCCGAACAAGACGTCGGCCCCCGCCATCGCCTCCTTGAGCGTGCGCGCCGTTGTGTTGACGGCGTGGCCCGACTTCCACTGGTTCATGCCTTCGGTGCGGCCCTCGTAGATCACGCCCTTGGTGTCGCACAGAATGAGGTTCTCGCGCTTGAAACCGATCGCGCGCAGCAGTTCGAGGCACGCGATGCCGGCGGCGCCGGCGCCGTTGCAGACGAGCTTGGTATGCGCGATGTCGCGCCCCGTCAGATCGAGCGCATTGATGAGCCCGGCGGCGGCGATGATGGCGGTCCCGTGCTGGTCGTCATGAAACACCGGGATGTCGACCAGCTCGCGCAGCCGCTGTTCGATGATGAAGCATTCCGGCGCCTTGATGTCCTCGAGATTGATCCCGCCCCAGCTCTTGCTGAGCAGCCGGATGGCCTGGACAAACTCGTCGGGGTCCTCGGTGGCGACTTCGAGGTCGATGGAGTCCACGTCGGCAAAGCGCTTGAACAGCACCGCCTTGCCTTCCATCACCGGCTTGGCGGCGAGCGCGCCCCGATTGCCGAGCCCGAGGATCGCGGTGCCGTTGGTGATGACGGCCACGAAATTGCCCTTGGTAGTGTAGTCGTAGGCCCGGCTCTCATCCTCGGCGATGGCGAGCACCGGCACCGCCACGCCCGGCGAATAGGCGAGCGAGAGGTCGCGCTGCGTCGCCATCGGCTTGGTCGCGACGACTTCGAGCTTGCCTGGCCGGCCCTGACTGTGGAATTGCAACGCCTCTTGGTCGGTGAAGGTCGGCCGCTTGGTGCGGCCCAATCTGGACGACATTTCATCTCCTTGGGGCACCTTTGGCCCACGACATCGACCCTAGCGGAAGGTTGGCCCGCTGCTCAAGGTTGCCTGGGCAGCGGGCGGGTAGTAAGCCGTGGCGCCCCCTGTGGCAAATGTCCGGACATTGGTGCAGCCATGATCCGCTTCCTGTTGCGATTCATTGGCCTTTGGATCCTCGCCGCGGGATTTGTTTTCCTCATATATGACGGCGTGAAGTCGATCGCCGCCAGCCAGTTGACGTGGAAGCCCGTGGGCGAGCTGTGGTCGGAGATCCACCAGAACAGCCTGCTGCTCCTGCAACCAGCCGTCGAGCGTCACGTGACGGTGTGGTTGTGGGACCCGGTGATCTTCACCGTGCTCCAGCAGCCGGTCTGGCTGGTGTTCGGGGTGCTCGGCGCGGTCCTGATCCTGCTCGGCCGCAAGAAGAAGCCGCCGATCGGCTACGGCCGCGACTGAACCGCCGCAAGCCGCCTGACGCGGCTTCCGTTCACCTGGTTTGTGCCGCCAAGTGCGCGGTGATTATTTCAATGCGTTGAGGCCGGCCTGCGCGACTTGCTCGTCTTGTGGCGAAGTGGCGCCGGAGACGCCGATCGCGCCGACGGCCTTGTTATCTATGACGATCGGTAGGCCGCCCTGGACGAAGACCCCCTCGCCTTCGATGCTGAGCAGTCGCAAAGCTGCGCCGCCGCTGGCGATCGCATCGTCGATCGCCTTTGACGGCCGGCGGAATCCAATCGCGGTGCGCGCCTTGCCCTCGGAGACAGCGATCGACGCCAGCAGCGCGTTGTCCATGCGTTGCATCATGACCAGCCGGCCGCCGCTGTCGAGGATGGTGATCACCATGTTCCAGTTGTTCTTCATGGCCTCGGCTTCGGCCGCCGCCATGACTTTCTTCGCGTTGGCAAGACTGATCGGCGGACCGTAGGCAGCCGGCGGTGGCGGCGCGGCCGGTTGTTGGGCATGGGCCGCTCCGGCGAGTGCAAGCCCGGCACATGCCGCCAGGGCCGTCATAGTGATTCGACGCATGAATTCCCTCCCATGTGTTCGAAGCGCGTTGTCGATGCACCCCCTATGCAATCCGCAGGGTGGCAAGGGAGCATAAGGTGCGCCCGCGGGATGCGGAACGCGCCCGTTCACCACTCGCGCGATCGTGATGCGGGCTTGGCTGCGTTGGACCGGGGCGGCGTCGTGGACGGCGTGCCAACCCGCGCGACGGCGCCTATATTTCGGCGGCCGACCAAGGGAGGTGTCGCGATGGCGTTGCATGGGAGGATACAGATGCCCGCGCCGGGGACAGCGTTGCCCGGCCGTGCGCAGGCGATTTCGACCGCCGCTCATCACTTCGTCAACGGCCGCGCGCTCAAAAGTCCCTACCCGCCGGGGTTTGAGCGGGCGATGTTCGGCATGGGCTGCTTCTGGGGCGCCGAGCGCAAGTTCTGGGAGATCGGAGAGGGGATCCACATCACCGCCGTCGGCTATGCGGCGGGCGCGACTCCCAATCCGACCTATGAAGAGGTCTGCTCCGGGCGCACCGGTCACGGCGAGGTCGTGCTGGTGGTCTACGATCCGGCAACGGTCTCCTACGAGCGGCTGCTGAAGACCTTCTGGGAAAACCACGACCCGACCCAGGGCATGCGCCAGGGCAACGACATCGGCACCCAGTACCGCTCCGGCATCTACGTCTTCACGCCCGCGCAGCGGATGGCAGCCGAGGCGTCGAAGGCGATCTACGATGAGGCGCTGCGGGCCAAGGGCTACAGGCCGATCACCACCGAGATCATCGAGGCGCCGACCTTCTACTTCGCCGAGGATTATCACCAGCAGTACCTGGCGAAGAATCCGACGGGCTATTGCGGGCTCGGCGGCACCGGCGTGAGCTGCCCGATTGGCGCTGGCGTCGCGGCGCATTGAGTGAAGGGCCAACGGCCCGTGGCGGGCGCTGACCCAGGTCGCACCGACCACCGCCCCTCTCGCGGTTGAGGTTTTGTTAACCATACAAGGCGTTAATCCGGCGGAAGCTTTGGCGAACCGCTCCGGATAGGCCGCATGCAGGGCCGCGTTCTGATGCTCGTTTTGGCCGCGCTGGCGCCGGCGGCCTGCGCGCGAGAGGCGCCGGTCGTGGCAAGCGCGCCCGCGAGCGTGGACGCGGTGGCCTATGGCGAGTCGCCCGCACGTGCCCGTAGCGGCTACGGCCGTCGCGGGCCCGCCGCCCGGGTCTACCGGCCGACACCGGCGCTCGCGCAAGACGCCGCGCCGGTGCTCATGGAGCCGCCCTACACCCTTGATTCCGGCGACAAGCTGCGCGTGGTCGTGTTCGGCCAGGAGGGGCTGACCAATTCCTACGCGGTTGGTACCGGCGGCAATATCAGCATGCCGCTGATCGGCAGCGTCTTGGCGCGCGGCTTGACGCCCGCCGAGCTCGCGGGCGCCGTCGGCGCGCGGCTGCGCCAGGGTTTTATCCGCGAGCCGCACGTGGCCGTCGAGATCGAGACCTACCGGCCGTTCTTCATCCTTGGCGAGGTCACCTTTCCGGGCCAGTACCCCTACGTCGCCAACATGACGGTCGAGACCGCGGTCGCCATCGCCGGCGGATTCACGCCGCGCGCCCAGCGCACCACGGTCGATCTCAGTCGCCCCTTCAGCGGCGGAATCGCGCGCGCCAACGTGCCGGTGATCGCGCCGGTGAGGCCGGGCGATACGATCGTTGTCGCCGAGCGCTGGTTTTAACTACGGGCGAGCGCGGCCGGGTGAGTTGTGCGCCCGCCCCCAGAAGAACGCCGACCGACGGCTATCCGACATACTTCTGCAGCCATGCCAGGGTGCGCTCGAGCGCCTGCTTGTGGCTCGGTTCGTGGTAGCTCGCGCGCGCATCGCAACTAAAGCCGTGGCCGGCCGGGTAGACGTGGACCTCGATGTCCGGCCGCTTCTGCTTGATGGTGTCGACGTCGGCGAGGGAGATCGACTGATCGGTCTCGCCGAAATGCAGGATGGTCGGCACCTTCGGTTTCTCGTCGGCGTTCCTGGCGATCATGCTGCCATAATAGCCGATCGCGCAGGATAGGCCGTCGAGCCGGCACGCCGACAGGAACGCGATCGAGCCGCCGAGGCAGTAGCCCACGATGCCGACCTTGCCGGCCGACCGTATCGCCTCGATCGCCGCCTGGGTATCGGCCAGCATCTTGCCCATGTCGGCCTTGGCGATGTACTTGCGCGCTTCCTCGATCTCGGCGGGCGAATAGCCGGTCTCGAAATCCGGCTGGTAGCGGTCAAAGATCGCCGGCGCGACCGACGCGTAGCCTTGCGCGGCAAACCGGTCACACACATTGCGAATGTGTTGATTGACGCCGAAAATCTCCTGGATGACGACAAGACCGCCTTTCGGCGCGCTGTGCGGATCGCAGCGATAGCCGCCGAGCGTGAAGCCATCCGATGCGGTCAAAGTAATCTTGGTACCCAAAGCGACCCTCCTCCATGAATGCGGCCATAGACCCGGCCGATTTGTTTTGGCAGCGTGATCTATGAAGGCACTGCGCGCGGAGCACAAGTTCACGCTGGGCGCGAGCGCGCGCACGCTCGTCGGGGCGCCCACCAACAGGCGCTTGCAGTTTTCCCGAACCCATATCGAGGTCGAGTACGGATAGGAACATGCCCGACAGGGAGGACGCTGGCGCGAAAGCGAAGCCATCGCTGCGCGCCGCCGCGCGGGTGGCTCGATCAGAGGACTCCGCGCGGGCGCAGGCGCCAGTCGAATTTCCAGCCGGTGAGCGCGCCCCCGCGGAACTGCAACACGATGCGTTCGACCGCGGGATAATACCCGAAAATACCGGCGTCGCGCTCCGCGACGTAGATCTCCGCGCCGGGGCGGCCCGACACGCGGACCAAAGGCGTGCCGAGGGCGCCCGCAACGCCTTGCGGCGTCATGCCGAACGCAAGAGGGCTAATGTTCGTTTGCTGGGCGCTGCACACTGAAAGCCAGCCGACGCACGCCAGCGCGAGCAAGCGATCCATGGGAAACCTCACGGCGGGCATGGTGCGCAGGGCAAACAGCCGCCGTCAACACGAGGCGCGCTGCGGCCTCCGCTCGGCGAGCTTGGCGTCCGGCAACGGCGCTCTCGACGCGCCGATGCGCGCTCCGGTCACCGCGCTGCCGGTGCGGACGCCGGCCCGGCCGCCGCGGACGCCGCGCTCGGCGGCGGCTTGCCCGGCAGCACCACGACGCGCGTGCCGACGTTCACCCGCTGAAAGAGGTCCTCGATGTCCTCGTTGAGCAGGCGAATGCACCCCGACGACACGAATGTGCCGATGGTCGAGGGCTGGTTGGTGCCGTGAATGCGGTAGAGCGTGTTGCCGAGGTAAAGGGCGCGCGCGCCGAGCGGATTGGTCGGACCGCCGGCCATGAAGCGCGGCAGGTAGGGCTGGCGCTCGATCATTTCCTTGGGCGGTGTCCAGTCGGGCCACTCGGCCATCTTGGAGATGCGCTCGCGGCCCGCCCAGGTAAAGCCCTCGCGGCCGACGCCGATGCCGTAGCGCATCGCCTTGCCGTCGCCGAGCGCGACATAAAGATAGGTGTTCTGCGTGTCGACCACGATCGTGCCGGGCGCCTCCTTGGATGGGTAGTCGACGAGCTGGCGGCGCAGGTGGGGCGGCAGTTCCTTCGGCTCGCCCTCCTCCGGCCGGTAATCGGGCGGCAGCAATGCCACCGGCGAGGTCGTGGCGCCGGGCACGCCGGGCAGGACCTGCGGCAGCGTGCCGGTGACCTCCTCGATGTCGGCGGGCGGGCGCAGGCCGCGCGAGC
>DATBWJ010000436.1:0-6469 GCA_036514935.1 Xanthobacteraceae bacterium | reverse complement strand
TGGCTTCTGGTCACTCCCACGATGTCCTCGGCCGCTGCGCGCCGGCCCCTTCAGCCGCGCGGCCGCCGCCACCACCTGATCGCGCAGCACCTGCAGCGAATAGTCGGGCAGATCGATGCCGGTCTTGAGGTCCTCGCTGCGGCGGAAGGGAGTCGAGGACGGACAAGCGCCCATGCAGATGCCGCAGGCCACGCACAGCGACGCGTTGACCTGCGCTTGCGTCGGGAACGGCAGGCGGTCGCTGCGCGGGACCATTCGGATCGCCTCGTACGGGCAGTCCTCCATGCAGCGCGCGCAGCCGTTGCAATGGTCGAGGTTGATCTCGGCCGGCCGCGCGCGGCGCAACGGCGGCAGCCACGGCATCAGCGCGATCATCAGCGAGAAGGCGCCGAGAAAGGCCCACACGGCGCCTTTGCCCCACAGATCGCTGAGCGGATAGAGCGGCAAATAGAACCAGTCGAGGCCGACCTCCGCCGGCGCCTTGGCGAGGTCGACACGGCCCTGCGAGAGCGCTGGCTTCCACAGCGACACTGCCACGAGCGCGAGAAGCGACAGCAGCGCCAGCGCGCGCGGCGGGTTCACCTTGGGGCGCGAAATGCGCAGGATATGCACCCACATGATGAACAACAGGAACAGCGGCACCGCCACGTGCATGAACACCATGAGCGTGAAGAAGCGGCTGGTCAGCGTGCCGGTCGAGATGAAGTTGCGCGCGATTGGCTCGCCAAAGATCGGTAGCCAGTCGAGCAGCTCGGAGGTGACGATGGCGACGTATTGGCCAAGCTTGTCCCACACCAGCCAGTAGCCGGTGATGCCGGAGGTGTAGAGCAGCCAGATGATCGGCAGCCCGGTGAACCACGAGAACCAGCGCGTGCCGCGATAATGGTCGTAGGCGAACTCACGCGAGAGGTGCACCACGACCATCACCACCATGAGGTCGGAGGCGTAGCGGTGCAGGCTGCGCATCACGCCGGCGTGGTACCAATGGTTGATGGTGAGATACTCGATGGACTCGTAGGCCCGCTCGATGCCGGTATCGAAGAAGATGAACAGATAAATCCCGCTGACCGCCACGATCCAGAAGAAGAAGAAGCCGAGGGCGCCGAGTTGAGCGACCGGATTGAGGGCGGGGCCGAACAGGCGGTCGAACGCCCGCTCGATCACCTCAAACCCATGTCTCAGCACAATGCGAACGAATGCGATCACCAATGGCTCCGTCGCGGGCGCTGGCGTCCTGTTGTTCCAGCCGGCCCAGCGTTCATGTCGGCGCCGCCCCCGTTCGCACCGGATTTTGCCCGATTGATACGTGCGAAGACCATTGCGTCTTTGGTCGGACAACGGCCTGCGCGCGAGCCTGCCCGGGCCACCTCACGCGCGCCGGCGCGAGCCGACGGTATGCTCGTGCGGGTCCCGCGCTGGCTTCTGGTCACTCCCACGATGTCCTCGGCCGCTGCGCGCCGGCCGATTTCGGCCCTCGCATGACTTCGTTCTTGGACCCTTTCAAAACCGTGAAAGGCTGGCGAACGAGCCAAAATGGCCTCGCCTGTCGTCCGCGGGAACGAAAGGTCATTGTTAAGCTAGGCATCCGGCGGTGCCTGAAACACCGCCCGCAGCGCCGGGATGAGGGAACAACGGGCGGCCCGGCCTTCGTTCTTTCGCGCTTTTCCGCCACGCCGCTCTGTCGCCCAAACCACCGCGCCGGTCATGCCGCAGCCTTCACGCCCGCTGCGCGCGGCGCCACTCGCGGAGCAGGAGGCCGCCAAACACGACCAGCGACAGCGCGGCAATGACGCTGCCGAAGGTGAGCCCGTAGTCGATCCGATAGCGGCCGGCGCCGGGATCGTAGATGGTGCAGATGAACCGGATGCGATCGAGAATGCCGGAAAATGTCAACGCGGTTGTGGTTCCGTAAACGGCGTCCTTGAGCGGCTCCATGAACATGGGAAGCGGGAAGTCGTCGCCGTAGACGTGGCGGTAGATCCTGCCGTCGCGGTCCACGATGGTGGTCTGCGTCACGTGGTCGAACCCGCCGGCGACGGTCGCGTAGCTGAACCCGAGATCGCGCAGCAAAGCCTCGATGGTGGCGGCATCGGCGCTCGCAAGCCGCCAGTTGGCGGACTTGATGCCCTGCGTGCCCGCAAACTGGGCGAGGCGCGCGGGGGTGTCGTTGCGGGCGTCAAAGCCGACGGTCAGCACGGCGAATCGATCGGGGCCAAGCACGCGGTTTGCTTCGTTGACCGCCTCGATCAGGTGCTGGGTGGCGGGCGGACAGACCGAGCTGCAGGCGGTGTAGACCAGGCTGATCACGAGCGGCGTGCCGCGGTAGGAGGCGAGCGCCAGGCGGGCGCCCGTCGCATCGGTGAGCGCGTAGTTGCCGATCGCGCGGCCGATCGCCTGCTCGCTGCGCTCCATCGCCCTGCGCGGGTCGATGCGAGGAGCCGACTCGCTTCCCGCATCGGCCAGCGCCGCCATCGGTGCCGCCAGCGCGAGCGCAAGCCCCGCGACCACGCGCGCACACAGGTTCATGATTGCGACCCGATCGCGCCGTCGGCGAGCGCACCGAGGATGAGCAGCGCGAGCTGGGCGAGCGAGGCCATGAAATTGGCCATCGCCGCCTTCTTGGTCGGCGTGCGATAGAGCGCGATGCTCTTCCACAGGAAGACCGCGCCGCCGACGCCGGCGCCCAGTGCGTACGGCACGCCGGCGCCGAACCCCAGCGGCACCAGCGAGACCGCGACCAGCGCGCCGGTGTGGGCAAGGACCGCGAGCGTCCATGCCCGCGCCGGCACCAAGATCGGCAGCATCGGCACGCCGGCGGCCGCATAGTCCTCGCCCTTGGCGGCCGCCAGGCTCCAGAAATGCGGCGGCGTCCACAGGAAGAGGACGACGGCGAGCGCGATCGGAGTGACCTGCGGCGCCGGATCGACCGCAGCCGCGCCAGCGAGGACGGCGAAGCTGCCGGCGAGCCCACCCACCACGATGTTCCAGGTGCTGCGGCGCTTGAGCCACACGGTGTAGACGATGCCGTAGGTGAAGGCGCCCAGGAACACGAAGGCGGCGGCGAGCGAGCCGCCGCTCGCGAGCGCGAGCAGGAGCGAGGCAACGAGGAGGGCGAGGAAGCCCGCGAGCCACCACGGGCTTGCCGGCAACGCCCCGCTGGCGAACGGGCGCGACCGGGTCCGCCGCATCAAGCGGTCAAGGTCGCGCTCGTAGTAGTGGTTGAAGGCGCCGGCGGCGCCCGAGGCGCCGAGCACCGCCAGCATGAGGCCCGCCGTCTGCCACGCCGACAGAGTAGGGCCGTTGGTGGCCGCCATGCCGGCGAGCGCGCTCGCCGCGATGGCGACGCCGATCCTGAGCTTCAGGAGCGAGCAGGTCATGCGCAACGCGGCGAGCATGAGGTGCCTCCGGCGTTCTTCGCCTGCCGATCAGCGGAACAGCCACAGTTCCGACAGGTACTTCCAGTTGATGAAGTAGTAGAGGACGAAGACGACGAAGAACACCCCGACGAGGATCATCGTGCCCGGCAGCTTCGGAGTGAAGTGGCTGCCGTACTGCGAGGCGGCGGCGCCGCCGCCGGAGTGCAGCGCGAAGGTCAGCTTGTGACCGCTGGTGATCCGCCTGCCGAACAGCACGGTAGCGACCACGATCAGCACGAACAGGACGCCGCCGATCGCCGCCACGATCGCGAACAGGCCGTTGAGCCCCATCATCAGGAACGCGCCGGCCGAGTGCGCGAACGACAGCGGGGCGTCGGTGTAGGTGATGTCCCAGTGGCGCCGCGGCAGGCCGAGCGTGCCGGCCCCCATCATGAACAGCGCGATGCCGGCCGCCCCGATGCCGAACAGGTAAGGCTGCCACTTGGCGAGCGTCGGCCAAATGATCTCGCGCTGGAAGATGAGGGGCAGCACGAGGTAGGTGGCGGCCATGAACGCGAGCGTGGTGCCGGCGACGACGGTGCCGTGGAAGTGGCCGGGCACGTAGAGCGTGTTGTGCATCAGCACGTTGAGCTGCTCGGTGCCGAGCACCACCCCGGAAATGCCGCCGATGAAGCCGAAGAAGACCAGCGACAGGAACATGCCGGAGAAGGCCGGATGTCCCCACGGCGCCTTGCGCAGCCACTCGAACGCGCCGGCGTTGAAGCCGTTGCGGCGCTGCGCCGCCTCGATCGAGCCCGGCACGGTCATGCCGTGGATCATCGAACCCAACACCGCCAGGTACATCATGTAGCTGGTGTTGACGATCTTCCAGGTCGCGTCGAGGCCGGGCTCGGCGAGAAGGTGATGCGCCGAGGCGAGCTGCAGGAACAGGATGTACAACAGGAAGGCGGTGCGGCTCACCTTCTCGCTCAGCGGCTTGGCGCCCACCAGCAGCGCGGCGACCATGTACCAGATGGCGACGTGGGCGGACACGTTGATCTGCTGGGAAGAGTGGCCCATCGCCCACCACACGACCTTGTACATCAGCGGGTCGATGTGGGAGATGAGGCCGAGCGACCACAGCCAGGTCGGGATAAGGATGACCGCGCCGGAGGCGACGGTGAACACCGCGATGATCGCAGCGGTGAGCGCGCCGAAGGTAACAAGCGGGATCGAGCCCTGGTAGGTGCCTTCATCCTTGGCGACCACGAGCGTCGCAAAGAAGATCGCGCAGCCGATGAGCGCGCCGACCGCAAACAGGATCAGCCCGAGATAGAAGTTCGGATTGGCCTGCATCGGCGGATAGGAGGTGAACATCACGCTCGAATCGCCTTGCGCGATGGCATAGTTGGTGAGGAGCGCGCCGACCACCATGAGCAGGAAGCCGAGCCAGGCGAATTTCGGCGCGGCAAGCCGCGAGTTGAGCAGGATCGCCGAGGCGAAGTAGAGCACGGCGATCTCGAAGAAGATGATCCAGAACAGCAGCACGTTGACGCCGTGCTCGGTCAACGCGAGGTAGAACCATTCGGCTGACAACAGGTGCACCGCCGGCCAGCGCGTGAGCGCGACCAGCAGGCCCATAAGGCCGCCGAACGCGAGGAAGATCACGGCGGCGACCGCGTTGGCGATGATCAGCCGCTGCGCCGCCACGTCGACCTTCAGTCCGGTATATTGACAGGTGCGGAATTCGGCCGCCCTGCCAGCAACCCCGACAACGGTTCCGACGGTCATGACGTCATCTCCCTTCGGCGAGGCGCGCACCGCCCTCGGCCTGTCTCTGACCCGTGACGTAAATCTTGCCGGTCATCATGTGATGACCGATGCCGCAGAACTCGTTGCAGATGATGCCGTATTCGCCGGCCTGCGTCGGCGTCAGCGTGATCACGTGCTCGTAGCCGGGATGGACCTGGATGTTGATGTTGACCGGCTGCAGCGAGAAGCCGTGCTGCCAGTCGAGGGAGGAGATGTGGAAGCGGTAGCTCTGGCCGCGCTCCAGCTCCAGGATCGGCCACCATTGCCACAGCCGCCCCAGGATGTAGACGTCGCTGCCCGCCGGCGGCTTGACCACCGGCACCCCCTTCTCCTCGCGCACCTTGTATTTGTTCGCGAACGCCTCGACCTTCGCCTCGTAGTTCGACGGCGCGATGCGATAGGCCTCCTTGGCCAGGTTCTGCTGGCCGATGAAGTGCCAGGCGATCATGAACGCAAACATGAACAGCCCCCAGAGAAAGGCGATGACCGCCCAGGTCAGCTCGACCTTCTCGATGGGCTCATTCCACCAGATTCGTTGTTCGGGCGGTGTGACGGCCATTGTGGTCCCCTGTCGCTCGAGGTCGTGTCGTTCGAAATCACATGCGTCTAGGAAATCGCGTCAGACGTCATTTGGCGAGCGGGATGGAGGCGACCTCCATCACACCCCACAGGATGTAGAGGACGGTCGGCACCGTCACTCCTAGAAACAGCAGCAGGAACGGATTATCGAGGATCCGCTGCATCATCGGGACCGGTTCGGGATTTTCGCTCGCCCTGGCTGGGCCAGGCTCCGTCGTCGACATGGCCACCCTCTGCTTCGAGAAAACCGGGAATTCCTACCCCCGGCCGCCAAGCCTCGGCTTGACATGGATCAAGTCCTGGGCGGCGCGCGCCTGGAATATGGACACCAATCGACGACCTGGGCGAGGTTTTGGGGATGGAGCGCTCCGTGCTGGCGCGCAGGCTGGGGATAGGAATAGGTGCAATCGCAACGGTTGCCATGGCGGTGATCGCGGCGGCCCCATGGCCGCGGCCGGGGGCGAGTGCGTCCACCCAAGCCGAGATTCTGCTGCTCTACGTCGGCGCCGACGACTGCGCGCCATGTCGGGTCTGGCAGAACGGCGAGGGCGCCGCCTTCCGCGCGTCCGCGCAGTTTGCGCGTCTCAGTTATCGCGAGGTGAAATCGGCTACATTGCTTGACGTGCTCAAGGACGAGCATTGGCCCGACGACTTGCGCGGCTACCGCGACCGGCTCGGGGCCGGGGCCGGAGTGCCGCTGTGGCTCGTCATCGCGGATGGGG
>DATBWJ010000435.1:0-3999 GCA_036514935.1 Xanthobacteraceae bacterium | reverse complement strand
GCGATCAGTGCCAGGCGCACGGCCGGATCGGGGTGGCTTTCGGGGCGCGACAGCACCTCGAATGCGAAGGTCAGGAGCGCGTCGCCTGTCAGGATGGCGGTTGCCTCATCGAAGGCCTTGTGCACCGTCGGCTTGCCGCGGCGCAGCACGTCGTCGTCCATGGCGGGCAGATCGTCGTGGACGAGCGAATAGCAGTGCACGCATTCGAGCGCTGCGCCCACCATCAGCGCGCGCGCGCGCGGCACATCGAACAACGCCGCGGTCTCCATCACGAGGAAGGGACGCAGCCGCTTGCCGCCGCCGAGCGCGGCATGGCGCATGGCCTCGATGAGCCGGCGCGGACGCGCGGTCTCGCCCGCGGCCGGCGCATCGCTCAGCAGCCGCGCCAGCAACGCCTCGACCTCGGCCGCCGCCGCCGAAAGTCGCGCGGAGAACGCAGCGTCGCGCATGACCAGGCTCATCGTGAGGCCAAATCTCCCTGATCGATTCTGGCGCGGGCGCAAACGCGCGAGCGATCGCGCGCCGGCCGGCGCAGCGCCCCGGGTTGACGAGGGGCGCCACCAGCCAGCATGAACGCCACGGCCGACGCCTGCAACCATGCGCGGCGCGAGGGTCATTGCATGGCGCATCCTGGAAATCTACTTGAGCATCGCCGAATGGGGTCCCGACGGCGAAGTCGGCAGCGGCCTGTCTCGGCCCCTGGCAATTCCAATAGTTTGTGGATCGACTTTGTCCGACCGTCGGCGTCGATCCACTGGCGTTTGGCGCGCCCTTCCTCTATAAGCGCGCTTTCCGCGATGCGATCGGGCGCCCGGCGCCTGAAATCAAGGGCTGCGACGTCATGGCCGTCCCGAAACGAAAAACCTCGCCGTCGAAGCGCGGCATGCGCCGCTCCGCCGACGCACTGAAGAAGCCGACCTACATCGAGGACAAGGATTCGGGCGAGCTGCGCCGGCCGCACCACATCGACCTCAAGACCGGCATCTACCGCGGCCGTCAGATCCTCAAGCCGAAGAAAGAGGTCTGAGCCGCCAGGAGGACGCCATGTACCTCGTCGGGATACCGCTGCTGGTGGTTCCGTTCGCGGTCTACAACATGGTGGAGTTCCTCACGCCCAGCGGCAGCCCCGGGCTCTTCTGGACCCATCAGGTGATGAGCGTCCACATGCTGTCGGACGCCGTCTTGACCATCACGGGCGGCGACCTGCTGATCGCGCTGTCGATTCTCCTGCTGTTCGCGGAATTTTTGAAGGCCACGCGGCTGTCCTCGCGCACCATCATGGACCACATGCTCTCCACGCTGCTGTTCATCGGCATGCTCGTCGAGTTCCTGATGGTCAGGCACGCCGCCACCGCGAGCTTCTTCCTCTTGCTCGTGACCAGCTTCGTCGATGTGGTCGGCGGCTTCTCGGTGACCATCCGCACCGCCCAGCGCGACATCTCGATCGAGCGCGCCGAGACGATGCACAATTCCTGAGCGGTCGGGCGCAACCGCGAGGCGCCGCCCGGCAACGGCGCGGCGCCGCGATCCGGACGGGCTATCGCCACGAGGTCATCGCCGCCACCCGACCGTAGGCGGCGATGGCATCGCGCGGATCGGCGCGCCGGCGCTCGCGCGCCTGCGGGAGCTGGTGGTCGGCAGCGATGAGCTGGGCGAGAAATTGCGGTGAGACCCGCCGTCTCGGCGGCCGTAGCCAGGGGCCGGTGTCGGCGGGCGTGGTCAGCGCGAGCGCGCGGCTGCGGTCGACGCAAGGTGCCGGCGTGTCGCGATATTCGGTGCGGACCACCGCCGCGGCGATGGCGCCGATCGCGGTCATGGTGTCTCCTTTCGGCACATGTCGTTGGCTCACAGACACCTTCGCAAGCGCCGTGCCGGGCGCAGGATCGCGGACAAATCCTGTGGGGGCGGTTTTCGGCGACCATGGTGATTTTCCAAATTTTTAAGCTTCCCCCATAGGTTGGCTCGAATCACGCGCGCGCGTAGGATGCCGCCGCCGCGGGCGGACTAGAAAGACCAGCGTCCCGTTCCACCCCTTGCGGGGCAAGGCCGATGCTCGACGCCGCCCAGATATTCGCCTCAATCGGGGATGTTCCCTACGAATGGGACATCGAGACCGACGCGCTGCGCTGGGGCGACAACGTCTGCCAGGTGCTGGGCGTGGCCGATCACGAGGCGGTGGCCAACGGGCGCGCCTTCGCGCGGCTGCTCGATCCCGGCGCGCAGCAGTCGCGGCACGATGCCATCATGCGCTCGGCGGTGAGCGATCACGGCGGCGGGGTGCTCTATCAGCTTCAATATTGCCTGCGGCCGCAACCGGGGGTGAGCCTGTGGATCGAGGACGTCGGGCGCTGGTTCGGCGGCCCCGACGGCCTGCCGCGGCGCGCGCACGGCATCGTGCGCGTGATCAACGAGCGCCACGCGCAGCAGGAGGAACTGGCCTATCTGTCCCGCTTCGACGGCCTCACCGGAGAGGTCAATCGCTGGCGGCTGACCGAAATCCTCGCCGCCACGCTCGACGATGCCATCCGCTTCCGCGGCTCGTGCGGCTTTCTGCTCATTGCCATCGACAATCTCGCGCGCGTCAACGAGGCCTATGGCTATAGCGTCGCCGACGAGGTGATCGTGGCGGTCGCTCGGCGGCTGCGCGCCAAGATGCGCGGCGGCGACGTGCTCGGCCGCTACTCCGGCAACAAGTTCGGCGTGATCCTCAACAAGTGCACTCCCGACGACATCGCCATTGCCGCCGAGCGGCTGGTGGCCGGCGTGCGCGACGAAGTCGCGCTGACCAGCTCGGGCCCGGTTGCCGTCACGGTGACGATTGGCGGCGTCAACGCGCCGCGCCACGCGCGCACGGTGGAGGAAGCGCTGTCGCGCGCGCACGAGGCGCTCAATGCCGCCCGCGGCAAGCGGCGCGGCTCTTTCACGGCGTATCGACCGAACATCGAGCGCGACACGCTGCGGCGCGAGAACCTGCGATCGAGCGACGAGATCGTGACCGCGCTCAACGAGCGACGCATCACCGTCGCCTTCGAGCCGGTGGTCGAGACGCTCTCGCGCCGCGTGGCATTCCACGAGTGCCTCATGCGCATTAAGCGCCTGGACGGCAGCGTGCTGGCCGCGCAGGACTTCATTTCGGTGGCCGAGCACCTCGGCTTCGTGCGGCTGCTCGACCATCGCATGCTCGAACTGGTCATCGGCGAGCTGGTGGGCGCGCCTGCGCTGCGCGCGAGCCTCAACACCTCGCCGTCCTCGGCGACCGATCCCGACTGGTGGGCGGCGCTCAACAGCCTGTTGCGCATGCATGCCGGCGTGGCCGAGCGGCTGATCATCGAGATCACCGAGACGGCGGCCATTCAGGACATCGACGACACGCGCGGCTTCGTCGCCCGCGTCAAGGACCTCGGCTGCCGCATCGCCATCGACGATTTCGGCGCCGGCTATACCTCGTTTCGCAATTTGCGCCGGCTCGGCGTCGACATGGTCAAGATCGACGGCGCCTTCATCGAGCGACTGACGCGCTGGGAGGACGACCGGGCGTTCGTGCTTACGCTGATCGACCTCGCCAAGCGGCTGCAGCTTAAAACCGTCGCCGAGCGCGTGCAGGACGAGGAGGCCGCCGCCCTGCTCACCGCCTACGGCTGCGATTATCTGCAGGGCAAATTGATCGGGCTGGCGACGCTGGAACGGCCGTTGCTGCGGCACGGCGCGGCGGCCTAGAATCAGGGCTCATTGATTTGTCCTGATTGCGCGATCGTAATTCCTGCGGGCGGGGCGCCCGCTCCGCAGCGGACGCCGCGTCGTGATGAACTCGTGCTCAGACCACGGCCCGGAACATGGCCCGTACCGCGTCAACCGCGTCTGCTGCTAAACCGTCCTGAGCCCCGCGACGACGCCGCGTGTGCAAAACCGCGTCCATGGCGAAAGAGCGCTCAGACTTTTCGGATGCCGCGGCCCGCCCCACCGCGACGAACGAGGCCGCCGGGCGGGCGTCCCGGCGCC
>DATBWJ010000434.1:0-2112 GCA_036514935.1 Xanthobacteraceae bacterium | reverse complement strand
AAGCCCGCCGAAGCAATCCAATAAAGAGGGGATCGCCACGCCCCTGCGGGGGCTCGCGATGACAGCGACTGCGACGGGGTGAGCGCACCCGAAATCATCCCGCTGTAATCTGGCGCTAGCGAATCAGCCTTGGCCGCCTGCCGCGCCGGCGGGCCGCGGAGATGAGCTTGGTCCGTTTCGAGAATGTGGGACTGCGCTACGGCCTCGGCCCGGAGGTGCTGCGCGACCTGTCGTTCCGCATCGAGCCGCATTCCTTCCAGTTCCTCACCGGTCCCTCCGGCGCGGGGAAAACCTCGCTGCTGCGGCTGCTGTTCCTGTCGCTTAGGCCCACGCGCGGGCTGATCACGCTGTTCGACCAGGACGTCGCCACGCTCGGCCGCGATGCGCTCGCGGCGCTGCGCCGCCGCACCGGCATCGTGTTCCAGGACTTCCGGCTGCTCGACCACATGACGACGTTCGAGAACGTGGCGCTGCCGCTGCGCGTCGTCGGCCGCCGCGAAGCGAGCTACCGCCAGGAGGTCACCGAGCTTTTGCACTGGGTCGGCCTCGGCGATCGCATCTGGTCGCAGCCGCCGGTGCTCTCGGGTGGCGAGAAGCAGCGCGCCGCCATCGCGCGCGCCGTGATCGCGCGGCCCGAGCTGCTGCTCGCCGACGAGCCGACCGGCAATGTCGATCCCAACCTCGCCCAGCGGCTCCTGCGGCTGTTCATCGAGCTTCACAAGTCGGGGACGGCGGTCGTCATCGCCACCCACGACGTCGGCCTGATGGACCAGTTCGACGCGCGCCGCCTCGTGCTGCACGAGGGCCGCATGCATATCTACGAGTGAGCGCATGGCGATCGCGAGCAGGCGCATGGCGATCCACGGCTCCGACCCCGCGCTGGCGGGGCGCCTCAACGGGCGCGAATCCCCGATCGTGCCGCAGAGCTCGATCGCCGGCCGCGCGCTCATCGCGGTGGTCGCCATCATGACGTTCCTCGCCGCGCTCACCACCGGCGCGGTCATGCTGGTGCTCGCGTCCGCCTCCGAGTGGCAATCAGAGGTGGCGCGCGAGATGACGATCCAGGTTCGCCCCGCGCCCGGCCGCGATATCGAGGCCGACGTCAGAAAGGCGGCCGACATCGCGCGCGCGGCGCCAGGCGTCGCCGAGGTGCGCCCCTATTCGCGCGAGGAGTCCGCGCGGCTCATCGAGCCGTGGCTCGGCGCCACGCTTGCGCTCGACGACCTGCCGGTGCCGCGCCTGATCGTGGTGCGGGTAGGCGGCGCGCAGCCGCCGGACCTCGCGGCGCTCCGCGCTGCGCTCGGTGCGGTCGGCGCCACGCTTGACGATCACCGCGGCTGGATCGCCCGCATGCGCGCCATGGCGGCAACGGCGGTGGCGATCGGCATTGGTGTGCTCGCGCTCGTGCTGGCGGCGACCATCCTGTCGGTGACCTTCGCCACGCGCGGGGCGATGGCGGCCGATCTGCCGATCATCGAGGTGCTCCACGTCATCGGCGCCGAGGATCGCTACATCGCCAACGAGTTCCAGCGCCATTTCCTGGTGCTCGGACTCAAGGGCGGCGTCATCGGCGGCGGCGGCGCGCTCGTGCTGTTCGCGCTCGCCGCGCTCCTCGGCGATCCGGCGACGGCGAGTGCGGGCGGCGTGGAGATCGCCGCGCTGTTCGGATCGCTGTCGATCGGGCCGGTGGGCTACGCGCTGATCACGGCGCAGATCGCGCTCAACGCCGCGGTGACGGCGGCGACCTCGCGGGGGGTGGTTAACCGTACGCTCGCGAGCGTGACGTGACGGCCTGCGGGGCCGCCAACTCCGCGCTATCATAAGCCGGCGGCCGGCTCTAGAATGAGGAGCGATCGCGAAGGGATGGCGAGGAGCGAGACATCACCGCGGCTTTCGGGCGCGCCTGCACGGCGAGGGCCCGGCCGGTGGCTTGTTGCGCTCGCGCTCATCGCCGCCGTCACGGCTGCGCCCGCGGCCGGGTTTGCCTGGTACGTCTCGCAGGTGCCGGACCGCGAGGTCGCGCTTAATCGCAACGCCGACGGCATCGTCGCGCTGACCGGCGGGCGCGAGCGCATCGGCGAGGCGCTCGAACTCCTGGCCGCCGGCCGCGGC
>DATBWJ010000433.1:0-6204 GCA_036514935.1 Xanthobacteraceae bacterium | reverse complement strand
TCACCCGCCGCGCCTGCGGGATCACGATCAACCTCAGCGTCGGGGCGCGCCGCAGCCCGAGCGCATAGGCCGCCTCGACCTGCCCGCGCGGAACCGAAAGGATGCCGGCGCGCACCACTTCGGCGATGAAGGCCGCGGTGTAGATGACCAGCCCGAACAGCAGCGCCACGAACTCCGGCAGCACTTCGAGGCCGCCGCGCACGTTGAAGCGGCCAAGCTCGGGGACGTCGAACCGAAGTTCCGGCCGCCAGACCAGCGCCGCCAGCGCCGGCAGCCCGACGATCAGCGTCAGCGCCAGCGCCGCGGGCACTCCGCTGCCCGTCCGCTCGCGCCGCCATCGTGCGACCATGCCCAGCACCAAGGCGGCGAGCAGGCCGGCGACGAGCGCCAGCGCCACGGCCTCGGTGCCGGCGCCGAACAGCGGTTTGGGAACAAACAGCCCGCGGTTGTTGAGCAACGCGCCGCCGGGCAGAAGGAGGCTGTCGCGCGCCTCCGGCAGCGCCTTCAACACGGCGTTGTACCAGAACAGGAGCTGAAGCAGCAGCGGCACGTTGCGCACGAGCTCGACGTACCCGCCGGCCAGGCGCGCCACCAGCCAGTTGGTGGACAGCCGCGCGATGCCGATGAGGAAGCCGAGGACGGTGGCGAGCACAATGCCGAGGACGGCCACCAGCAGCGTGTTGATGAACCCGACCCAGAACGCGCGGCCATAGGTCGAGGTGTGGATCGAATAGTCGATCAGGGTCTGGCTGATATCGAACCCGGCGGGGGCGTTCAGGAAGGCGAAGCCGGAGGCGATCCGGTTGCGCGCGAGGTTGTCGGCGACGTTGCGCACGAGCGCGGCCGCCAACAGCGCAATCAGGACAGCGAGCAGAACCTGATAGAGGATGCCGCGCACGCGCGGCTCATGGAGAAAGGAGGTTTTCGGCGGCGCGCTCATGGCCCGCGCCCGCCTGCCGTCAGCGGATCGGCGGGGCGTACTGGATGCCTCCCTTGGTCCACAACGCGTTGAGCCCGCGCGTGATTTTCAAAACCGAGCCCTGGCCGAGATTGCGCTCGAAAATCTCGCCGTAGTTGCCGACATGCTTGATGGCGCGGTAGGCCCAGTCCTTGGTCAGCCCGAGCTGCTCGCCGTAATTGCCCTCCGCGCCGAGCAGCCGCCGGATCTCCGGATTGCTGGACTTGACCTGCTCGTCGACGTTGGCCTTGGTGACGTTGTACTCCTCGGCGTTGAGCAGCGCGAAATGCACCCAGCGCACGACGTTGGACCACTGGTCATCGCCGTGGCGCACGAACGGGCTGAGCGGCTCCTTCGAGATGATCTCCGGCAGCACGACATGGTCATCGCCGCGCGCGAGCTTGAGCCGCACGCTGTAGAGCGCGGACGCATCGGAGGTGAATGCGTCGCAGCGCCCGGTATCATAGGCCTTGAGCGCCTCGTCGAGCTGCGCGAAGGTCACCGACTTGAGCTTCATCTTGTGGGTGCGGAAGTAGTCGGCCAGGTTGAGCTCGGTCGTGGTGCCCTGCTGCACGCACACCGAGGCGTCGCTGAGCTCGAGGGTCGAATTCACCTTGAGCACCTTGCGCACGATGAAGCCCTGGCCGTCGTAGTAGTTCACGCCGGTCGCGTGCAGGCCGAGCTGGCTGTCGCGCGAACTCGACCACGTGGTATTGCGGATCAGCACGTCGACGTCGCCCGATTGCAAGGCGGTGAATCGATCCTTGGCGGTGAGCGCCACGAACTTCACCTTGGCCGGGTCGTTGAAGAGCGCGGCTGCGATCGCGCGACAATAGTCGACGTCGAAGCCGGTCCAGTTGCCCTGGGCGTCAGGCAGGCCGAAACCGGGGAGCTGGCCGTTGGCGCCGCAGTTGAGCACGCCACGTGACTTCACCGTATCGAGCGTGCCCGCCGCAGCCGGCCACGCGAGTGCTGCAAGCGCTGCGAGCGCAGCTCCAATCGTCATCGATCGTTTCATGGCACTGCCTTGTCTACTCGTGCGGTTTCGTCCAGGGTGGCCGCGACGCGCCGGCCACAGGCACCTCTTCGTTCGTCCGGCAGGCGTCAGACGACACGCCGCGACGATCTGGCGGAACCTGCGTGCGAACGAAGCTGAATGTCCTTGCTCCCGCTGCATCTGAGAACGATCGGCATTCGAGGTCAAGGGGTTGACCGCTCAATGCGGGCGCTTCCTACATTTCGTCGCATTTTCTGCGGCGAACCGGTTCCCACTTCGCCGGAAAATGCTCTAAGTGACCAATCATCGCGGGGGATGCCGCGTCAGGACCGAAGGCCATGGGCAGGAAGATCGAGGGCGACGCACGCACCAATCTCAAGCCGGACACCAAGCTCGCGCTCGGCGGCCGCGACCCGTTTGCCCACCACGGCTACGTCAACCCGCCCGTCTATCACGCCTCCACCCTGCTCTATCCCACGGCCGAGGATTTCTTGGCCCGTCGCGGGCGCTACCAGTATGGACGGCGGGGGACGCCTACCTCGGAAGCGCTTGAATCGGCGCTGCGCGAAATCGAAGGCCCGGCTTGTGCCGGCGTCGCGCTCGCACCCTCGGGCCTCGCCGCTATTTCGGCCGCGCTTCTTGCCGTGCTGCGCGCGGGCGAGCACCTGCTCGTCGCCGACAGCGTCTATGGTCCGACCCGCACCTTTTGCGACACCATCCTCGCCCGTTACGGCGTGAGCACGACCTATTACGACCCCTTGATCGGCGGCGACATCGCGGCAGCGATGAGGCCCAACACGCGCGCCGTCTTCGTCGAGTCGCCGGGCTCGCTATCGTTCGAAATTCAGGATGTTCCGGCCATCGCGGCGGCCGCCCATGCGCGCGAGGCGGTGGTACTGATGGACAACACTTGGGCCACTCCGCTCTATTTCGACGCGCTCGCCAAGGGCGCCGACCTCTCGATCCAGTCGGGCACGAAATACATCGGGGGGCACTCCGACCTCATGCTCGGTGCGGTGGCGGCCAACGAGGCGACGTGGAGGCGCCTGAGGGATACAGTGGGCACGCTCGGCCTGTGCGTGGGGCCGGACGACATGAATCTCGGCCTGCGCGGGCTGCGCACGATGGGGGTGCGCCTTGCGCGCCACCAAGCCTCGGCCCTGAAGATCGCGCGCTGGCTCGAAGGCCACAGCGAGGTGCTGCGCGTGCTGCATCCGGCGCTCGCGAGCGATCCCGGCCACGCCATCTGGCGGCGGGATTTCACCGGCGCCTCCGGCCTGTTCTCGGTGGTGCTCAAGCCGGTCCCGCAGGCTGCGGTCAACGCCTTTCTCAACGCTCTCACGCTGTTCGGCATGGGCGCCTCGTGGGGCGGCTACGAGAGCCTCGCCATCCCGTTCGACTGCACGAGGATTCGCACCGCCACCCGCTGGGCGCCGGGGGGCCCGACCCTGCGCTTCCACATCGGGCTCGAAGACGTCGACGATCTCCTGGCCGACCTCGAAGGCGGGTTCGCCGCGCTCGCATCGGCGCAAGCCAAGCGTTCAGCCGGATGAAGCCAGGCGGTCGCGCAGCACGAAATACAGGTTGCGCCCGTATACGAACACGCCGAACGCCTGGCCGGCGATGAACACCGGATCGCGGCGCTGAAGGGCGTAGATCAGCAGCATCAGCCCGCCTGCGATCGAGAACAGCCAGAACGCCATTGGCACGACGCTGTGGCCGGCGCGCTCGGAGGCGATCCACTGCACGGCGAACCGCATGGTGAACATCCCCTGCGCCAGAAAGCCGAGCGCAATCCACCAGTCGAGCTGCACCACGAACACCTCGTGCAGATAGGTTCCGAGCTGGCGCGTCAGATCAACGAGCATCCCGCCTCACCTCCGATATCGCCGCGATGTGCTTGCGGCGCCGAATGAGCCACCACACCCCGGCCAAGTCGAGCAGACCCACCCACAGCCGGTCCCACATGCCGTAATTGGACGTGCCGTGCCGGCGTGGCCGGTCGACCACATCGACATAGGCGACATCGTAGCCGTCGCGCCGCACCAGCGCGGGCAGAAAGCGATGCAGGGCGTCGAAATACGGCAGCGCCAGAAACACTTCGCGCGGGAAGGCCTTGAGCCCGCAGCCGGTGTCGCGCGTGTGGTCCTTGAGGACCAGGCTGCGCACCTCGTTGGCGATGCGCGACTGCAGCTTGCGAAAGCCGGTCGCCTGACGGCCGACGCGCTGGCCGGCGACGAGTCCGACGCGCGGGCCGGCGCTCGCGAGCGCCGAAAGCAGCGCCGGCACGAATTTCGGATCGTTCTGGCCGTCGCCGTCCATGGTGACGATGATCGGCGCGCACGCCGCAATCACACCCGTGCGGATCGCCGAGGACTGGCCGCACGAGACCACATGCTTGACGTGGCGCAGCCACGGCCGATCCCTGATGAGGCCGTCGAGCTCGGCCTCCGTTGCGTCGCGCGAGCCGTCGTTGACGCAGATCACCTCGAAGGCGAGTTGACCGCCGAGCACGGCCGCAATCTCCTCGACGAGCGGGCCGACATTGCCCGCCTCGTTCCTCACCGGCACCACGATCGCCACTTCGGGCGTCGACCCGGTCGGGGTGGGCGCATCACTCATCGGCTGGTCTCGCTGCGGACATGGCGGCGCGGGGCACCCCGGCGCGCAAGGCGCGCTGGGGATCCCGCGGCGGCCGACCAGCGTCTTATGAGGCGACCAGCCGGCGGGCAACCCTTTTGAGGCGTGCCAGCGAGGGCCCCGGCAGCGCGCGCACGCTGCCATCCGGCCCGATGGCGAAGGCGTAGCGGCGGCGCGCGAACCAATCGCGCACCAAGAGCGCTCCCAGCGCGCCCACCAGCGCGCCGGCCAAAACGTCGCTTGGGTAATGGGCCGCGATGACGACCCGGCTTGCGGCGATCAGAGCGGCATAGGTCCACAGAATCGGCCGCAGGGGCGGGAAGAGTGCGCCGAAGGCGACGAGAGCGCTGAACGCCGTCGCCGCGTGTCCGGACGGCAGGCTGTGGAATTTGGCGGCCCACGAGAACGGCTCGTAGGCGAACGGACCGAGTTCGGAGGGGCGCACGCGCCCGATCAGGCGCTTGAGCACCGCTTGGACAAGGCCCGGCAGTCCGATCGCTACGAACAGAAAGCCGGCCCGGACGACCACTGCGGTCACCACTCCATGCGACCAGCGGTCGAGCCAGGGCCGATCGGCCACGGCGGCGGTCAGGATGAGGACCGCGAGGGGGATGAGGAACCAGCCGGAGCGGCCGAAGTCGGTCAGCTCATTGAAGGCGGTGATGACCCAGGTGGGCAGCCGGGCGACGGCGGCGATCGTGGCCGCATCGATCCACACCATGGTGGCCGCGGTCGCGACCGCGCCGAGCGCGAACGCGCCGAGATAAGCCCGCCATCCCGGCGCCGTCACTCGGCCCGAACGCGGCGGACGAAAGGCGCCGGCGACCCACCGCCCAAGGTTGGCAACGACGTAGACCGCAGGCCAGCGTGGCGCGCTCGTTGCATCGGTTTCGAGCCGCGTCATGGCGCGCGTTCCGCCCGAAAGACCGCGATCGACACTTTTCGCCCGACGCCGATATTGACCCCCTCGATGCGCAGGCCGCGCGCGTAGCGCAGGCCGAGCGCCTCGGCGCGCTGGACGAATGCGCGTTCCTGGCTCCTTTCGACCGCCGCAAAGCGACAGCCCCCGGAATAGAGGAAATCGGCGGCACCCGGACCGTCGGTCAGAACGGTCGCGGTGCCGGCAAGAAAGACGAGGCTGGGCTCGTGATAGCCCGCCGCGGCCGAGACGGGGGCGCATCCCGCCCCGCGCAGATAGCGCGCGATGGCGGCCGAAGGAAACAGCGAGGGCAGGCGCGGCACCGTCGCCGCGAAGACGGCGACCGAAATGAGGACCGCGGCCGCCGCCGCCCGCAGCAGAGCGTGCTCGGCCCCGTCGACCTCAAAAAGCCACCATGCGCCCAGGGCGAAGATCACCGCGCCGGCGGCGAACGGCCACGCCAGCACGCCCAGCCGCTGCCCCAGCACGGCGTGAGCCGCCACCGTCAGCGCCGCCATGATGGCGACGATCAGGAACCACCACACCGTCCCGCGCACCAGCCAAGGCCGCCGCGACAGGCCGTGGTGGTCGACGACACCGGCAATCAGGATCGCGATCGCGGGATACAGCGGCAGCACGTAGTGCGGCAGCTTGGTCGCTATGATCTCGAACACCAGCCAGGCAGGCACG
>DATBWJ010000432.1:0-7183 GCA_036514935.1 Xanthobacteraceae bacterium | reverse complement strand
CCAGTTCATGCGCCGCTTCGAGGCGCGCTTTGGCTGCCAGCCGGCCGAATGGCATTCGGCGCTCAGCCAAGGCGAGCGCGGGCGCACCCGGCGCGCCATCGCGACGGGCGAAGCGCGGCTTGTTGTCGGTGCCCGCTCAGCGCTGTTCTTGCCGTTCAAGGATCTCGGCCTCATCGTCGTCGACGAGGAGCACGACCAGGCCTACAAGCAGGAGGAGGGCGTGCGCTATCACGCGCGCGACATGGCGGTGGTGCGCGCGCGCATCGCCGGCATCTCTCTTGTATTGTCGTCGGCCACGCCCGCGGTCGAGACCGAGGTGAACG
Source organism: Xanthobacteraceae bacterium (assembly GCA_036514935.1). Taxonomy (GTDB): domain Bacteria; phylum Pseudomonadota; class Alphaproteobacteria; order Rhizobiales; family Xanthobacteraceae; genus DATBWJ01. The sequence continues at coordinate 6,860 of DATBWJ010000432.1, read as the reverse complement.
CGCGGCGCGGCCGCTACCGCCGGCTGGTCCTGCCCGAGCGTTTTGGCGGCCAGCATCTGCCGGCGATCGAGGCGATCGACTTGACGCGCGAGGGACCGCCGCGCGGGCGCTTCATTGCGCCGCGCCTGGCCGAGGCGGTGGAGGCTGCGCTCGGCGGCGGCGAGCAGGCGCTGCTCTTCCTCAACCGCCGCGGCTATGCGCCGCTCACGCTGTGCCGGGCGTGCGGCCATCGCTTCGCCTGTCCGAACTGCGACGCCTGGCTGGTGGAGCACCGGTTCCGGCAGCGGCTCCTCTGCCATCACTGCGGCTTCGGGCTGCCGACGCCAAAAACCTGTCCGAATTGCGCGGCGGCCGACTCGCTCGTTGCCTGCGGACCGGGCGTCGAGCGGCTCGAGGAGGAGGTCGCCGCGCTGTTTCCGGCCGCGCGCATCCTCGTGCTGTCGAGCGATCTCGTCGCCACCGTCGAGCGCATGCGCGAGGAACTCAACGAGGTCGCCGAGGGCCGCGTCGACATCGTGATCGGAACGCAGCTCGTGGCCAAGGGCCACCACTTCCCCAGGCTCAACCTCGTCGGCGTCGTCGATGCCGATCTCGGCCTCGCCAACGGCGACCCGCGCGCGGCGGAGCGCACCTTCCAGCTCTTGCACCAGGTGGTCGGCCGCGCCGGCCGCGAGGCCGGGCACGGACGCGGATTCTTGCAGACGCACCAGCCCGATCACCCGGTGATGCAAGCGCTGGCGGCGCAGGACCGCGAGGCGTTCTATTCGGCCGAGATCGCGGCGCGCGAGCGCATGGGCTATCCGCCGTTCGGGCGCCTGGCGAGCCTGGTCATATCCGCCGGCGAGCGCTCGGCGGCCGAAGGGTTCGCGCGCCGGCTCCTCGCGGCGGCCCCGCGCGTCGAGGAGGTGCGCGTGCTCGGCCCGGCGGAGGCGCCGCTTGCAGTCGTGCGCGGCCGCCATCGCTTCCGCGTGCTGGTGAAGTCGCCGCGCGCGTTCGATCTGTCCGGCCATCTGCGGCAATGGCTTGCCGCGGCGCCCAAGCCGAAAGGCAACGTCAAGGTCGAGATCGACGTCGATCCCCAGAGTTTCCTGTAATAACGACGGTCATCAAGATTCACTTTTCGTCGTCATCGTCCGCGCAAGCGGACGATCCAGTACCCGCAGGCGTCCGTGGCTACTGGATGCTCCGCTTTCGCGGAGCATGACGGGTCGAGGACAAGTGCCGCTGGCATAAGCTCGCGGGCGAGTCGCGCGGGACCTCGTCTCAGCGCGGTCGCCGTTTCCAGTCGCCGGGGCCGAATTGCCCTGGGCGCTACGCCTCCGGCGGCAGCCGCTCGACGATCCGCGGCTGCAGCAGCACGCACACGGAGGCCGCAAAGATAAACACGAAGCCGACAATATCGGAACTCGTCGGCCGTTCGCCGAGCAGCAGCGTTGACGAGATGACGCCGATCACCGGCGTGCTGAGGGCGCCGAGCGAGGCGGTCATGGCGGGCAGCAGCTTGATGACGGAATACCACAGCAGGTAGGCGAGCCCGGACCCGAACAGGCCGCTGAACACCATGCCGAACAAGGCCTCGGCACTGGCCTCCCGCAGCGGCAGCGAGCCTTCGAAGATCGGAACGCAGATTGCCAGCACGGCGCTGCCGAGGATGAGCTGCCAGGTCGCGATCGCCAGCGGGTCGGCCTCGATCTGCGCCCATTTCATGTAGATGGTGCCCATGGCCCAGCTCACCGCGGCGCCCAGCGCCAGCAGGAGGCCGCCCGGAATGCCGGCGGTCGCCAGGGGATAGATCAGCACCGCCATTCCGACGCAGCACATGAAAAGCGCCGCGGCGCGGATCGCGTCGAGACGCTCGCCAAGGAACAGCCACGCCATCAAGCTCGCCCAGATCGGCATGGTGTAGACGAGGATGGCCACGCGCGAGGTGAGCGCGCTGAGCTGCGCGAAGGTGGCGAACACGCTGAAGGCGACGACGTTGAAGACGCTGACGACCACGACATGCGCCCACACGATCGTCTTGCGGATGCGGATGTCGTGGCCTTGAAGGATCGCCGCGACGACCAGGGCGGCGGCTCCGATGAAAGTGCTCGACGCGCGCAAGCCGAACGGCGCAAAGTCGGCAAGCGCCACGCGCATGGCCGGCCACGTCAGGCCCCAGGCGAAGCACATGGCCACCAGCATCAGCCTCGCTCTGAGCACATCCGATCCCTGCCGGACCCCCTCATGCATCGTTGGCCTCCGGCGACGGCCCGGCATGCGGCGGCTCGGGGATCGCCAAGCGCTTCGTGACGCGCGTGCGCCCACGCCTCATGCGCGCGGGCGAAGAGCGCTTCAGCGGCTGGCCGCCGCGCGATGGGGCATCGGACATCGAGATAAAGAACCGCCAGACGACGAGTGGGACTTGAACCCGACGATGCCCGAAACGGTGCATCCGGCGCAAGCGAGCCGCAGCCCGCTCGCGCGCTCAGCGAGCCGATCAATGCCCACGAGCGCCGCCATTCGAGCATGGCGACCATGCAACGGCCAGATAACTATGCCGCGCGATGCCACGGCGCCGCGCCCGCACGTCAGCTCCCGGCGAACGTCTTGGGCGTTTGCGTGTGCGTTGCAATTTCAACGGCCGCGGGCGCCGAGCCGCGCGCGAATGCGGCGAAATGTCCGCAATGTCGGCGTTTTGCGAGCCTTTCCCGGGCCTTGGCCGTGTTGCACCGCGGTGTCGAGTATGTTAGCAACCCGCTCAACTTCGCGGGGGCTACCCCGCGAGTCCCCGACACCGCTGTCCCGTTTTCGGTCCACGGGCCTACGCTGGTCGTCGCGACCGGTGGACGCCTGCGGCACAAAATCGAGCCTTGGATCGTGGCAGGCGAAGACGCCATCATTGCCGGAATGGCTGGCCGGTACGCCACCGCGCTGTTCGAACTCGCGCGCGAGGCTGGTGCTATCGATGCGGTGCAGGCCGATCTCGATGCCTTCGACGCGCTCCTGGCAGGGACCCCCGATCTTGTGCGACTCGTGCGCAGTCCGGTGTTCTCGGCTGACGAGCAGGCCAAGGCACTCACTGCCGTGCTCGAGCGGACCGGCATCGACGGCCTGGCCGCGAACTTCCTCAAGGTGGTGACCGCCAACCGTCGGCTGTTCGCCGTGCGCGGCATGATCAAGGCCTTCCGGGCGCTCGCCGCCCGCCACCGGGGCGAGGTCACCGCCGAGGTCGCGGTCGCCGAGCGGCTCAGCGAGGTGCGGATCAGCGAGATCAAGGACACGCTCAGGTCGGTGACCGGCAAGGACGTCCAGCTCAGCGTGCGCGTCGATCCCGCCATCATCGGCGGACTGATCGTCAAGCTCGGCAGCCGCATGGTCGATTCCTCGCTCCGCACCAAGCTCAACGCGATCAAGCATGCGATGAAAGAGGCAGGCTGATGGATATCCGCGCCGCAGAAATCTCTGCGATCCTCAAGGAGCAGATCAAGAATTTTGGCCAGGAGGCCGAGGTCTCGGAGGTCGGTCAGGTCCTCTCGGTGGGCGACGGCATTGCGCGCGCCTACGGCCTCGACAACGTGCAGGCCGGCGAGATGGTGGAGTTCGAGAACGGCGTGCGCGGCATGGCGCTCAATCTGGAAACCGACAATGTCGGCATCGTGATTTTCGGCAACGACCGCGAGATCAAGGAAGGCCAGATCGTCAAGCGCACGCGCGCGATCGTCGACGTGCCGGTCGGCAAGGAGCTGCTCGGCCGCGTCGTCGACGCGCTCGGCAATCCGATCGACGGCAAGGGTCCGATCGTCGCCAAGGAACGCCGGCGCGTGGACGTGAAGGCGCCCGGCATCATCCCGCGCAAGTCGGTGCACGAGCCGATGGCCACCGGCCTCAAGGCGATCGATTCGCTCATCCCCATCGGCCGCGGCCAGCGCGAGCTGATCATCGGCGACCGCCAGACCGGCAAGACCGCCATCATCCTCGACACCATCCTCAACCAGAAGCCGCTCAACGCAACAGGCGACGAGAAGATCAAGCTGTACTGCGTCTATGTCGCCGTCGGCCAGAAGCGCTCGACCGTCGCGCAGTTCGTCAAGGTATTGGAGGAGAACGGCGCGCTCGACTATTCGATCATCATCGCGGCGACCGCCTCCGATCCCGCGCCGATGCAGTTTCTGGCGCCGTTCTCCGGCTGCACCATGGGAGAGTACTTCCGCGACAACGGCATGCACGCGGTGATCTTCTACGACGACCTCTCCAAGCAGGCGGTCGCCTATCGCCAGATGTCCTTGCTGCTGCGCCGGCCGCCGGGCCGCGAAGCCTATCCCGGCGACGTGTTCTACCTGCACTCGCGCCTGCTCGAGCGCGCCGCCAAGCTCAACGAGGACTACGGCGCCGGCTCGCTCACCGCGCTGCCGGTCATCGAGACCCAGGCCAACGACGTGTCGGCCTACATCCCGACCAACGTCATCTCGATCACCGACGGCCAGATCTTCCTGGAAACCGACCTGTTCTATCAGGGCATCCGGCCGGCGGTGAACGTCGGCATCTCGGTCAGCCGCGTCGGCTCGGCGGCGCAGACCAAGGCGATGAAAAAGGTCGCCGGCCGCATAAAGGGCGAGCTCGCGCAGTACCGCGAGATGGCGGCCTTCGCGCAGTTCGGCTCCGACCTCGACGCGGTGACGCAGCGCCTGCTCAACCGCGGCGCCCGGCTGACGGAGCTGCTCAAGCAGCCGCAGTTCTCCCCGCTCAAGATGGAGGAACAGGTCTGCGTGATCTACGCCGGCGTCGGCGGCTATCTCGATCGGCTGCCGGTCGACAAGGTGCGCGAGTTCGAGAGCGGCCTGCTGACGCTGCTGCGCTCGAATTACGCCGACATCCTCACCGCCATCCGCGATTCGCGCGATCTCGACGACGCTACCGCCGCCAGCCTCAAGGACGTGGTCGACGGCTATGTCAGGACGTTCGCGTGATGATGAAGGGTGCTCGAATCTTTCTTGTCCCTCCCCCTGAAAGGGGGACGGTGGTCGCCGAAGGTGACCGGGTGGGGGTCGCTAGTCGCGCAATGATCCCCACCCCGCGCGCTGCGCGCGCCGACCTCCCCCTTTCAGGGGGAGGTATGGAGACCGCCTGATGGCCTCCCTCAAGGACATGCGCGTGCGCATCGCCGCCACCAAGGCGACGCAGAAGATCACCAAGGCCATGCAGATGGTGGCGGCCTCCAAGCTCAGACGCGCGCAGGCGGCCGCCGAGGCCGCGCGCCCCTATGCCGAGCGCATGGAGCGCGTGCTCGGCAACATCGCGGCGGCGATGCCGGACGTGTCGTCGGCTCCCAGGCTCCTGGCCGGAACCGGCAGCGAGCAGGTGCACCTCCTGCTCGTGTGCACCGGCGAGCGCGGGCTGTGCGGCCCGTTCAACTCGGCGATCGTGCGGCTTGCCCGCGAGCGCGCCAATGTGCTCGGCGGCGAGGGCAAGCAGGTCAAGTTCCTGTGCGTCGGCCGCAAGGGGTTCGAGCAGCTCCGCCGCCAGTACGAAAAGCAGATCGTCGAGACAATCGACCTGCGCGGCGTGCGCACCCTGCAATTCAAGAACGCCGAGGCCATCGCGGAGAAGGTGATCGCGCACTACGAGCAGGGCGCCTTCGACGTCTGCACGCTGTTCTTCGCGCGCTTCAAGTCGGTCATGACCCAGATTCCGACCGCCCAGCAGATCATCCCGGCGCTCGTGCCGGCACGGGCGGAGGGTAATGGCGCATCCTACGAGTACGAGCCGGAGGAGGAGGATGTCCTCGCCGAGCTTCTGCCGCGCAACGTGGCGGTGCAGATCTTCCGCGCGCTGATCGAGAATACCGCCTCCTTCTACGGCGCGCAGATGAGCGCCATGGACAACGCCACGCGCAACGCGGGCGAGATGATCCGCCGGCAGACCTTGATGTACAACCGCACCCGGCAGGCGATGATCACCAAGGAGCTGATCGAGATCATCTCCGGGGCCGAGGCGCTGTAGCTTCGCGATTGAAGAGGAAGAAATGGCCAACAAAGTCGGACGCATCACGCAGGTCATCGGCGCCGTCGTCGACGTCCAGTTCGGCGACGACTTGCCGGCGATCCTGAACGCGCTCGAAACCAAGAACCAGGGCAAGCGCCTGGTGCTCGAAGTTGCCCAGCATCTCGGCGAGTCGACGGTGCGCACCGTCGCCATGGACTCTTCGGAGGGGCTCGTGCGCGGCCAGGAGGTGATCGACACCGGCCAAGCGATCGCGGTGCCGGTCGGCGACGGCACGCTCGGGCGCATCATCAACGTCATCGGCGAGCCGGTCGACGAGGCCGGCCCGGTGCCGCACACGGAGCGGCGTCCCATTCACCAGGAGGCGCCGGTCTACACCGAGCAGTCGACCGAATCCGAAATCCTCATCACCGGCATTAAGGTGGTCGATCTGCTCGCGCCCTACGCCAAGGGCGGCAAGACCGGGCTGTTCGGCGGCGCCGGCGTGGGCAAGACCGTCATCATCATGGAACTGATCAACAACATTGCCAAGGCGCACGGCGGCTACTCGGTGTTCGCCGGCGTGGGCGAGCGCACGCGCGAGGGCAACGACCTCTACCACGAGATGATCGAATCGGGCGTCAACAAGGACCCCAAGAAGCACGGCTCGGCCGCCGGCTCCAAATGCGCGCTGGTCTACGGGCAGATGAACGAGCCGCCCGGCGCCCGCCTTCGCGTGGCGCTCTCGGGCCTCACGATGGCCGAGTACTTCCGGGAGGAGGCCGGCCAGGACGTGCTGTTCTTCGTCGACAACATCTTCCGCTTCACGCAGGCGGGCTCGGAAGTCTCCGCGCTGCTCGGCCGCATTCCTTCGGCGGTCGGCTATCAGCCCACGCTCG
>DATBWJ010000431.1:0-2324 GCA_036514935.1 Xanthobacteraceae bacterium | reverse complement strand
CCGGGCTCGGCGTTCAAGCCGTTCGTCTATCTCACCGCGATCGAACGCGGGCTCACCCCGGAAACCGTCCGCGAGGACAAGCCGATCGCAGTCAGGGGCTGGAGGCCGGAGAACTACCGCCAGGAATATTTCGGCGCGGTCACGCTGAAGCAAGCGCTGGCCTCCTCGCTCAACTCCGTCGCGGTGCGACTGACCCTCGAGTTCGGCCCGACCGCAGTCGTGCGCACCGCCCACCGGCTGGGCATCGCCTCCAAGCTTACGCCCAACGCCTCGATCGCGCTCGGCACGTCCGAGGTCACGCTCCTTGAGCTTGCCTCCGCCTATGCGCCATTCGCCAACGGCGGTCTCGCGATCACTCCCCACGTCGTCGAGCGCGTGCGCTCGGCTGATGGGCGCATCCTTTACCAGCGTCCGCACCCCTCGCCTGGCCGGCTGATCGAGCCCGGCTACGTCGCGATGATGAACGCCATGATGCGCGAGACGCTGGCCACCGGCACCGCCCGGCGCGCCGAATTGCCGGGCTGGCCGGCCGCCGGCAAGACCGGCACCTCACAGGATTTCCGCGATGCCTGGTTCATCGGCTACACCAGCCATCTCATCGTCGGCGTCTGGCTCGGCAATGATGATGCCTCGCCGACCAACAAGTTGACCGGCGGCGGCCTACCGGTCGACATCTGGAGCCGGGTCATGAAGGCAGCGCACCAACGCGTGCCGGTGGCGGCGGTGCCCGGCACGGCGACGGGGAGCCCCGCTATTGCTCCGAGCGCGATGCCGCGGCCTTCCTCGCCGCTCGCATCTGCTCCCCCGCCGACGAGCCGACGCGACGAACTTGACGGCTGGTTCCTCGACCGGTGGTTCAGCCGGCGGTAGCGGGGACCGTCCGCAGGCGGCGAGTTGCGATCCACAGCACCAGGGTCGTGGCGCCGGCGAGCGCAATGCCGGCGGTCATCGGCCAGGCGCTCGGGCCGAGCGAGTAGCCGACGATCGCGCCCATGAGGGCGCCCGCGCATTGGTGCGAGAACCCGATGAGGGCGGAGGCTGCCCCGGCATCTTCAGGAAACGGCGTGAGCGCGGCGGCGACCATCTGTGACACCAGCAACCCGAGCCCGAAAAGATACAAGGCCATGGACACCGTCATCATCGGTGCCGGCGACAAGCCGGCGGCCGCGATGAGCATTCCGATTCCAGCCAGGGCGAGCGCGCCCGCGCCAAGCCCGGCCGTGCGGTCGAGGCCAAGCCGCAGGACGATGCGCGTGGCCAGTATTCCGCCCACCAGAAACCCGGAGCACGACACCGCATAGGCGAGGGCGTATCCGATCGCCGACAGGCCGAACAGCTCCTGCAGCACGAACGGCGAGGCGACAATCCAGGCGAACAGGCCTGAAAATCCAATGGCGCCGACGGCCGTATTGGTGAGGAAGGCCGGGTGGCGCGCGATCCTGCGGTAGCTGCGCAGCAGATCCGTCAGCGGCGCGCCAGCGCGACCCGCACGTGTCTCCGGCAGGAATCGCCAGACCAGAAAGCCCGTCACGGTCCCGATCACGGCCAGAAAGGCGAAGTTCGCGCGCCAGCCGAAAAACGTCTGCAGCGTTCCGCCCACCAGCGGGCCGATGATGGGCGCCAGCCCCATCAGCATGCTCATTTTCGACAACTGGTGTCCCGCGCGCACGCCCTCGTAGAGGTCGCGTACGACCGCGCGCGCGACGACGAGCGCGCCGGACACGCCGAGCGCCTGCACCACACGCGCCGAAATCAAAACTTCGATGGTCGGCGCGAGCAGGCACACGAGGGCGGCGGCGACATAGATCACGAATGAGGAGATCAGGATCGGCGTACGGCCCAGGCGATCGGAGATCGGACCGTAGATGAACTGGCCGATGGCGTAGCCGGCAAGGTAGAGCGTGACGGTGAGCTGGACCTGCGCGGGCGGCGCATCAAGCGCGCGGCCGATGAACGGCATCGACGGCAGATAGAGATCGACCGACAGCGGGCCAAAGCTCGTGAGCAGGGCCAGCAGCGCGGTGAACGCGAACGTGTCGGTACGGAGCATGCGGCGGGAGAGCCAGGGGTCAACGGGAGCGAGCGGACCGATGCCAGGCCCGCTGTCGTTCGAACTGTCGCGAGCCGCGTCCTATGTCAGGCTGGCAATACACCAAACCTTCCTCGCAAAGAACCCTCCAGCCTCACGGTCCGCGAAACCCTGCCCTGCCAGGGGCGATGACGGTCGGCCTCGGTGTCCCACATGCTGTCATCGCGGGCCCCGCAGGGGGCGTGGCGATCCCCTCTTGGTGGATTGCTTCGGCGGGCTGCGCCCGCCTCGCAAT
>DATBWJ010000430.1:0-10852 GCA_036514935.1 Xanthobacteraceae bacterium | reverse complement strand
GGCTTCGCCCTGCGCATCATCGGCAACGACGAAGTGGTCGCGGTCCACAGCGGCATCAACACCGCCCGCGTCAAGGTCGTCCTGTTCGTGATCTCGAGCACGTTCGCCTCGCTCACCGGCGCGTTCGTGGCGCCGCGCTGGAGCTATGTCGAACCGACGCTGGCGTTCAGTCCCTTCATCTCGTTTCAGGTGGTCATCATGGCGCTGCTCGGCGGCGTGCACCGGCTGTGGGGACCGTTGCTCGGCGTCATCCCGTTCACCGTGCTGTGGGAGCTGATCTCGGCCAGGTTCCCCGCGCAGACCACGCTGCTTCTCGGCGTGGCGTTTCTGCTCATCGTCTACATCATTCCAAATGGCGTGGTCGGGCTGGTCGAGGACATGATGCGACATCGCAAGGGCCTCCTTGGTGCGCTGCGCGATGGGATGCAACCCCGGCTCAAGGGCCTGCTGCAGCGCGGAAAAAACAGCAATGCCTAGCAGCCCGCCGAACAAGGCGGCGCTCAGCGCCGCCGCCGTGACCAAGCGCTTCGGCGGACTCGTGGCCGTCGACTCGATGTCGTTCGAGTTGACGGAGAACGAGGTCCTCGGCCTGATCGGCCCGAACGGCTCCGGCAAGACCACGATGATGCATCTGATCTCCGGCGCGCTGAAGCCGACCTCCGGCCAGATTCGGCTCTACGGCGACGACATCACGCACTGCCCGGCCCACGAGATCGCAACGAGGGGCGTCGCGCGCACGTTCCAGATCGTGCGCATGTTGCCGACGCTGACCGTGCTCGAAAACGTCGCGGCGGGCGGCGTCTTCGGTCACAGCCGGCGATGGGGGCGCGAACTGGAGGACCATGCCCACGGCATGCTGCAGCGCGTCGGGCTGCAGGCCGCCGCCGACACCCCGGTCACGGCGCTCACCTATATCGACCAGAAGCGCGTCGAGCTTGCCCGCGCGCTCGCCTCAGACCCCAAGGTGCTGCTCCTCGACGAGTGGCTCGCCGGCCTCAACCCAACGGAGTTGAAGACCGGGATCGCGCTCATCGAGCAACTGCGCGCCGAGGGCCGCACCATCATCATCGTCGAGCACGTCATGGACGCCATTCGCAGCCTGTGCGACCGCTGCGTCGTGATGAACACCGGCGCCAAGATCGCCGAAGGCACGCCGAAGGAGGTGCTGGCCGACGCGGAGGTGATCCGGGCCTATCTCGGGGACGCCGATGCTTGAGAGCCGGAACCTGTCGGTGTTCTACGGCCGTCATCGCGCGGTCGAGGACGTGTCGCTGACAGTGTCGGCCGGCGAGATCGTCGTCATGCTGGGCGCCAACGGCGCCGGCAAGAGCACGTTGCTGCGCGCGATCGCCGGCCAGACGCCGGCAGCGAAGGGCAGCGTGGTCCTCATGGACGGGTCCGACATCACGCATCGGCCGCCGCACGAGATCGTGGAAGCCGGGATCGCCCTGGTTCCGGAGGACCGCGGTGTGTTCGCCGACCTCACCGTGCGTGAGAACCTCGTCCTGGGGGCCTACCCTCGGCGGGCGCGCCCGCACGAGGCGCAGAACCTGGAGCGTGTGTTCACCCTGTTTCCCAAGCTGGCCGAGCGGCGCAAGCAACTCGTGCGGACGATGAGCGGAGGCGAGCGGCAGATGGTGGCGGTCGGCCGCGCCATAATGTCGGCGCCCTCCATCCTGATGTTGGACGAGCCCTCGCTCGGCTTGGCGCCGCGCTTGTGCAGCGAGCTCTTTCGCACCCTGGCCCGCATCAAGGAAACGGGCGCCGGCATATTCCTGGTGGAGCAGAACGCCAAGCAGAGCCTCGCCATCGCCGATCGCGGCTATCTCATCGACAACGGCCACATCGTGGGCTCCGACAGCGCGCAGGCGCTGGCCAAGGACGAGAAGGTCAGAAAGGCCTATCTCGGCGGTGGATAGCGCGGGCGCTGCCGCCGGCCGGCGGGTAAAGCCGGCGTGAGTGCCGTCTGTGAAGTCCCGGATCGCGGCTGGCGGCCCAAGCTGCTAAGCTGTGTTCGAGCATTGGCTTGCGCCGTGACCGTGGTGAATAGCGCCGGGGCCTGCCGCCTATTTTGGTCTGCGGATATGCGCGCGAGCGGGGCAGGGCACGCCGCCGAGTAGTGGCTTGACAATGATCAATGCCGATCATCCGTTGCGGCGCCAAATGGGCGAAATGATCAACCGGCAGCGCGCGCTCGCGGAGCTTTCGGTCCCGCGCTACACGTCCTATCCGACCGCTCCCCAATTCAGCTCGGGCGTCGGGGCGAAGCACTATGCATCGTGGCTGTCGACGCTGCCCTGCGCGGCGAGACTGTCGCTTTACATCCACGTTCCCTATTGCGCCGAGCTGTGCCACTACTGCGGATGCCACACCAAGGCGGTTCGGCGGCGCGCGCCGATCGACGCCTATGCCGACCGGCTGATCCAGGAAATCGAGCTGGTGGCCGCGATCGCCGGCAGGCGCAGCGTGGTTCATTTGCACTGGGGCGGCGGCACGCCGTCCATCCTTGGCGCCGAGCGCATCGAGGAAATCTTCGCCAAGCTCAACGACGCATTCGACGTGGCCGCCGACTGCGAGCACGCGATCGAGCTTGATCCGCGCTACGTGAGCCCGGAACTCGCGCGCGCGCTGGCCGGCATCGGAGCCACTCGCGCGAGCCTCGGCGTTCAGGACTTCACGGGGCGCGTTCAGCACTCCATCGGGCGCGTCCAGCCGTTTGAGGTCGTCGAGCGCGCCGCCCTCACGCTGCGCGAGCGCGGGATCGACCAGATCAACCTCGACCTCATGTACGGCCTGCCGCAGCAGTCCGTCGACGATGTCAGGCGCAGTGCCGAGCTTGCCGCCGCGCTCGACCCGCGGCGGATTGCCTATTTCGGATATGCCCATGTGCCATGGCTCAAGCCGCACCAGCGGCTGATCGACGAGGCGACGCTGCCGGGCGCGGTGGAGCGGCTGGCGCAGGCGGAGGCGGCGCGCCGGACGCTGGTGGCATTCGGCTACCAAGCCATCGGCCTTGATCACTTCGCGCGGCCGAGCGACGACCTCGCGCTGGCCGCCCGCGCCGGCCGGCTGCGCCGCAATTTTCAGGGCTACACCAGCGACCAGGCCGAGGTGTTGATCGGCCTCGGCGCCTCGGCGATCGGCCGGCTGCCGCAAGGCTTCGTCCAGAACGCCCCGGACGTCGGCGGCTACGCGCGCGCGATGGCGGCCGGGCGGCTGGCGACGACCAAAGGCATCGCGCTGTCGGAGGACGACCGCATTCGCGGGCGCATCATCGAGCGGCTGATGTGCGACTTCTCGGTCGATCTTGCCGCCGTTGGGGGCGAGCGCGGTGCGGATGCCGGCGGCGGGTTTGCCGCCGAGATCGAGGCCTTGGCGCCGCTTGCGGCCGAAGGTCTGGTGGTGCTTGCCGAGAATCGGGTGACCGTGAGCGAGAGCGGCCGTCCCTTCGTGCGACTGGCCGCTGCCGCGTTCGATGCCTATCTCGCGCAGGCGCGGGCGCGCCACTCGCTCGCCGTCTAGCGCGAGCGGGCGGGATCAGGCGCTTTCCGCCGGCGCAGGATGGGCGGTCAAGCCATCAGCGTCGCGCCGTTTGCCGATGATGGTACGGCACCAGCCGAGCACCGCAGCGGCGCGCGGTTCGAGATCGACCGCGAGGCCGCCGTGGAATTTTGACCAGGCCTCGACATAGGGCGGCCGCACCGCCGTGAGCACGGGAATCCCGGCGTCCATCGCGCCCGCGAACGCATTGCGAAGCCCGCCGCCTTCCGCCTCGGCCTTGCCGAACTTGTTGAGAATGAGCAGGTCGAAATCCTCTCTGATCGTCGCGTCGAAGAGCGCCGACACGATCGACAGTCCGTCGGTGTCGAGACGGCAGCCGCGCGCCTGCGGTCCGAGGTTCTGCGAGATCGCGAAACGCCGGCCGGTGGCGAGATCGACCAGAGCCATCTGCGGACACGAGGCGCTGCCGAAGTTGTGCTGGACGACGCCGCGCGTGCGTATGCCCTCAGCCTGCAGCGCATCGGCAATGGCGACCATGAAGTCGTCAATGCGAAATCCGAACTCGTAGATGATGGCAGCGAGCAACGCCGTCGTTCCTGGCCGCTTGAGGCGACGGCAGTCCAAGGTCTTTTGATCCGCTCGTCAAGGGCAAAATCGCGTTGGCCGCACAGCGGCGGGATCCGCCTTGATCTTGGTCAATTGGCGCGCGCGCGCGGTCTGGTATCGCTCGGCGCCACAATACCGTGTAATTGCGCAAATTTGCGACATTCCCAGGGAGGGCACGATGGCTACACTGAAAAGCGCCGTCGCGATGGGTGCGGCTGCCGTCGCGGCGCTGATTGTCGGCGGATCACCCGCCGCGGCGCAGATCAAGATCGGCGCGGTGCTGTCGGTCACCGGCCCCGCATCGTTCCTCGGCGACCCCGAGAAGAAGACGCTCGAAATCTACGTCGAGGACATCAACGCCAAGGGCGGGGTCAACGGACAAAAGCTCCAGCTCGTCGTCTACGACGACGGCGGCGACGCCAACAACGCGCGCACGTTTGCCACTCGCCTGGTAGATCAGGACAAGATCGCGGCGATGGTCGGCGGCACGACCACCGGCTCGACGCTTGCCATGATCCCGGTGTTCGAGGAGGCGCAGATCCCGTTCATCTCGCTGGCCGGGGCGATCCAGATCATTGAGCCCGTCCGCAAGTGGGTGTTCAAGACGCCTCATACCGACAAGATGGCGTGTGAAAAGATCTTCGCCGATCTCAAGCGCCGCAATCTGACGACGATCGCGATGATCTCCGGCACCGAGGCCTTCAGCAAGTCCATGCGCGATCAGTGCGCGGCGGTTGCGCCAAAAATGGGCATCACCATCGCGCACGAGGAAAGCTACGGCCCGCGCGACAGCGACATGACCCCGCAGCTCACCAACATCAAGGGCAAGGCGGGCGTGCAGGCGGTGGTCAATCCCGGCTTCGGCCAGGGGCCGGCGATCGTCACCCGCAACTACCGCCAGATCGGCATCACGCTGCCGCTCTACCAGAGTCACGGCGTCGCTTCCAAGCAGTTCATCGAGCTCGCCGGGCCGGCCGCCGAGGGCGTGCGGCTGCCGGCCGCCGGGCTGCTGGTGGCGGACAAGCTGGCGGACAACGACCCGCAGAAGTCGGTGGTGGTCAACTATTCGCGCACCTACCAGCAGAAGACCGGCCAGGCCGTCTCAACCTTCGGCGGCCACGCCTACGACGGCCTCATGATCCTGGTGCAGGCGATGCAGCGCGCCAAGAGCGCCGACAAGGCCAAGGTGCGCGACGAGATCGAGAAGACCAAGGGCTATGTCGGCACCGGCGGCATCGTGAACATGTCGCCGACCGACCACATGGGCCTCGATCTGTCGGCGTTCCGCATGCTGGAGATCAAGAACGGCGACTGGACGCTGGTTCCGTAGAACCGCACATGAGATGATCGGGCCGGGCGTCTGCGGGGTCATCCGATGATGACCGGGGGGTGATCCCAGGCCGCGCGAGGCGTTCGACCCGATGGCGGAGTTCCTGCAGTTCTTTTTCTCCGGGCTGACCGTCGGCGCGATCTACGCGCTGGTCGCGCTGGGGTTCACCCTCATCTACAACGCCTCCGACGTCATCAACTTCGCCCAGGGCGAGTTCGTGATGCTGGGCGGGATGACGACGGTCTTCCTCGGCCTCGCCGGGGTGCCGTTGCCGCTGGCCGCGCTCGTCGCGGTGATCGCGACGGTCGCGGTCGGGCTCGCGCTGCACCGCTTCGCGATCGAGCCCGCGCGCGGGGCGAGCGCGGTCACGCTGATCATGATCACCATCGGCGCCTCGATCTTCCTGCGCGGCGCGGCGCAGGTGGTGTTCGACAAGCGCTTCCACGGCCTGCCGCACCTGTTCGGCACCGAGCCGATCCGCCTGGGCGGCGCCGCCATCCTGCCGCAGAGCCTCGTCGTGCTCGTCGGCGCCGCCTGCGTCGTCGTGCTGCTTTGGCTGTTCATCGACCGCACGCTGCTCGGCAAGGCGGTCATCGCGACCGCTGCCAACCGCCTCGCCGCACGCCTTGTCGGGATCAATACCGGCCGCATTGTCGGGCTGTCGTTCGCGGTCTCGGCGGCGATCGGCGCGGTCGCCGGCCTGCTGGTGACGCCCATCGCCCTGACGAGCTACGACGTTGGCACCCTGCTCGCCTTGAAGGGTTTTGCGGCCGCCATGCTGGGCGGCATCGGCAGTGCTCTCGGCGCGGTCGTGGGCGGACTCCTGCTCGGCATGTTCGAGGCGTTCAGCGCCGGCTACGTCTCCTCGAAGTACAAGGACGCGGTGGCCTTTCTCGTCATCCTCGCGGTGCTGTTCGCGATGCCGCAGGGCCTGCTCGGCCGAGGCAGGGTCGAGCGGGTGTGAGCATGCGCGCGCTGGTCACGCACCGCCTCGCAGCGCTCGCGCCGGTCGCGGCGATCATCGTCGCGTTGCCGGCGTTCTTCCCCTCCGCCTATTACTACCGCGTCGCCGCCCTCGTGCTGATCTTCGCGCTCGCCGCCGTCGGCCTCAATCTGCTGATGGGTTTTGCTGGGCAGGTCAGTCTCGGCCATGCCGGATTTCTCGGCATCGGCGGCTATGTCGTCGCCATCGGGCCGACCTATTTCGCCCTGCCGTCGTGGCTGTGCATCGTCGGCGGTGCTGTGGTCTCGGGGGTGGTCGCGTTTGTGGTTGGCCGGCCGATCCTCAGGCTCAAGGGACATTATCTGGCGGTGGCCACCCTCGGATTCGGCGTGCTGGTGGCGATCGTGCTCACCAACGAGGCGGCGTGGACGGGGGGACCGGACGGCATGTCGGTGCCGCGACTCGTGCTCTTCGAGTGGCGCGTGCGCGGGTCCGACACCTGGTACTGGGTCGCGGGGGCGAGCTTCCTGGTGGGAGCCGTGCTCGCACTCAACCTGATCGACAGTCCGACCGGGCGCGCGCTCAGGGCGATCCACGACAGCGAGATCGCATCCTCGGTGCTCGCCATCGACGTCGCGCGCAAGAAGCTAACGGTGTTTGTCGTCTCCGCCGTCTATGCCTCCGTTGCCGGCTCCTACCTTGCGCTGTTCAATGGCCACGTGACGCCGGACATCGCCGGCTTCCTGCGCTCGATCGAGCTGGTTGCGATGGTGGTGCTTGGCGGCATGGGCTCGATCGCCGGCTCGCTGGTGGGCGCGGCCGTGATCGTCGTTCTGCCGCAGACGCTGACCGCGTTGCACGATTACGAGCACATGGTGCTCGGCCTGCTGCTGATGGTGTTCATGATCTTTTTGCGGCGGGGCGTTGTGCCGAGCCTTGCCGCGCTGGCGGGACGGCCGGCGTGACGTTCCTCCAAGCCAAGCGGTTGTCGATCTCCTTCGGCGGCGTGCGCGCAATCGACGACGTCAGCCTTGCGGTCGAGCCCGGCCTGGTGTTCTCGATCATCGGGCCGAACGGCGCCGGCAAGACCACGCTGTTCAACGTGTTCTCCGGCCTCTACGTGCCGCACCAGGGACGCGTGCGCTTCGCCGGCGAGGACATCACGGGAATGTCGCCGCACCGGCTTGCTCGGCGCGGGCTTTCGCGCACGTTTCAGAACCTGCAGATATTCTTTCGCATGACCGCGGTCGAGAACGTCATGGTCGGGCGCCACCGCCACGAGGCGACCGGCATCCTGTCCGAGCTTCTGCATCTGCCCGCGGTCGCCCGCCAGAACCGGCGCACGCGCGAGGCGGCGCGGGCTGCGCTCGGGCGCGTCGGGCTTAAAACCGAGGCCGAACGGCCGGCCGGTTCGCTCCCCTACGGCGCGTTGAAGCGTCTTGAGATCGCCCGCGCGCTGGCAAGCGAGCCAATGGTGCTGCTCCTCGACGAGCCAGCCGCCGGCTGCAATCCGGTCGAGACGCAGGAGTTGGAAGGCGTCATTCGCTCAATCGTGAAGGATGGCGTGACCGTGGTGCTGGTCGAGCACGACATGCGCCTGGTGATGAATATTTCCGACCGCATTCATGTCCTCGCCAACGGCCGCACGCTCGCCGAAGGCAGCGCGGCCGAAATTCGCTCCAACCCCGCCGTGGTGGAGGCCTATCTTGGCGTCCACGGCGCGCACGAGGCCGCGCGTGCTCACGGTTGACAGGCTTGCCAGCGGCTATGGCCGCATCGAGGTTCTGCACGGCATCTCGATCGAGGTGCGTTCCGGCGAGATCGTGACCCTGATCGGCGCCAACGGCGCCGGCAAGACCACGCTCTTGCGCGCCATCTCGGGCGTGCAGCCGATCACCGCCGGCTCCATCCGCTTCGACGAAGAACCGATCGAACGACTGCCGAGCCACGCTCGCGTCGCCATGGGAATCGTCCAGGTGCCGGAAGGCCGGCAGTTGTTCGCGCCGTTGACGGTCGAGGACAACCTGCAGCTCGGCGGCTGGCCGCGCCGCGCGACCAATCTCGCCCCCGAGCTGGCCCGGGTCTATGCGCTGTTTCCCGTGCTGCGCGAGATGCGGCAGCTACCGGCGGGTGCGCTGTCCGGCGGCCAGCAGCAGATGCTGGCGATCGGACGCGCCTTGATGGCAAAGCCTCGCCTGCTGCTGCTCGACGAGCCGTCGATGGGCCTCGCGCCCATCCTGGTCGATCAGATTCTCGACATCATCCGCGGGCTCAAGGGCGACGGCCTCACCATCCTGCTGGTCGAGCAGAATGCGCGCGCCGCCTTCGCGATCGCCGATCGCGCCTATGTGCTCGAAACGGGCCGGGTGACGGCGAGCGGAACCACGGCCGAAATCGAGGTCGACCAACGCCTGCGCGAGGCCTATCTCGGCGTGTAGCGGGCGGACGGAACCCAAGATTGACTGTGGTCAAGCCGAGTGACCTGCTAAATAGTCTAGTGTTTCGACTCTGACGGTTCGTTCCGAACCGTCAGCCCGGAACACTAGCTATTTGAACGCCTTGTGTTGTGTCGCCAACACGATGATCAGGAATCAAGCGTTGGCGACACAA
This sequence comes from Xanthobacteraceae bacterium, assembly GCA_036514935.1. Lineage (GTDB taxonomy): Bacteria > Pseudomonadota > Alphaproteobacteria > Rhizobiales > Xanthobacteraceae > DATBWJ01. Next base: position 1,862 of record DATBWJ010000430.1, on the reverse strand, counting down.
CACGTGGCAAATCGTTGCAAATCCTCTTGGCGCGGGAGAACGTTGATGAAGGACAGCCTTCGGCCGGGTGTTTCGACGGTCAGGCGGCTCGCCGTCGACAGCGAGCGGACCATCGGTTTCATGGGCGAGGGGGGTCGCGTCTACGGGACGCCGGCGCTGATCAAGGACATCGAGCACACCTGCCGCGATCTCTTGCTGGAGCACGCCGATGCGGGCGAGGATTCGGTCGGCATGGAGGTCGCGCTGCGTCACCTGGCGCCGACATTGCTCGGCATGGAGGTGGAAATCACGACGAGGGTCGCCGCACTCGACGGGCGTAAGGTCACCTTCGAGATCAGCGCGCGCGACGAACTCGAGCCGATCGCGGCCGGCACGCATGTCCGCTTCATGGTCGACGTCGCCAAGACCCTCGAGCGCCTGAAAGCCAAGGCGGCCAAGCGCCTGGCCGCGCAGTCTGGATGAGGTGACCATGCGTCGTTCCGGCAGCGAACGAACCGTCTCCACCTATTGCTACCAGTGCGTGGCGGGCCCCGACCTGGTGAAAGTCCGCGTCGAGGACGGCGTGGCGACCGAGGTCGCGCCGAATTTCGATGCCGCCGAGATTCACCCCGCCGGCGGCAAGGCCTGCGTCAAGGCCTTCGGCCTCGTGCAAAAGCTCTACAATCCCCACCGTATCCTGCATCCGATGAAGCGCACGAACCCGAAAAAGGGTCGCGGCGAGGACCCCGGGTTCGTGCGGATCTCCTGGGATGAGGCGCTCGACCTCGTGGCCGAAAAGCTCAGGGCCGTACGCGCGAAAGGTCTCATCGACGAGTCCGGATATCCGCGGGTGGCCGCAACCTTCGGCGGCGGCGGGACGCCGACCGCCTACATGGGCACCTTGCCGGCGTTTCTCGCGGCGTGGGGGCCCATCGACATGAGCTTCGGCTCCGGACAGGGCGTCAAGTGCACCCATTCGGAACACCTTTACGGCGAGCTGTGGCACCGCGCCTTCACCGTCTGCCCTGACACGCCGCTGTGCGAGTACATCGTCTCGTTCGGTGGCAACGTGGAGGCCTCGGGCGGCGTGTGCGGGGTCAAGCGGCACGCCGACGCCCGCAAGCGCGGCATGAAGCGCGTGCAGATCGAGCCGCACCTGTCGGTCACCGGCGCCTGCTCGGCCGAATGGATCCCGATCAAGCCGAAGACCGATGTCGCCTTCCTGTTCGCGATGATCCATGTGCTGCTGCATGAGCACCCGCGCACGCGCCTCGACGTGCCCTTCCTCAAGAACTTCACCTCCTCGCCCTATCTCGTCGGGCCGAACGGGTTCTTCTTGCGCGATCCAATGAGCCGCAAGCCGCTCGTCCATGACAGCCGGCGCGGCGCTGTGGCATTCGACACGCCCGATGCTGACCCGGCGCTCGAAGGCGAATTCGTGGTCGAAGGCATCGAAGTCGGCGCCGACAACGAGGTGATGTCGCACGGCGCGGTGGCGGTGCGCCCGGCGTTCGATCACCTCGTTCGGCATGTACGCGACTATTCGCCGGAGTGGGCGCAGGCGATCTGCGACGTGCCGGCCGCCTCGATCCGGCGCGTCGCCAACGAGTTTCTGGATCACGCCCATGTCGGCGAGACAATCGAGATCGACGGCATGACGCTGCCCTACCGGCCGGTCTCGATCATGTTGGGCAAGACCGTGAACAACGGCTGGGGCGGCTACGAGTGCTGCTGGGCGCGCACGCTCATCCCGTGTCTGGTCGGCGCGCTCGATGTTCCCGGCGGCACGCTCGGCACCACCGTGCGCCTCAACCGGCCCGCCGACAATCGCTGGTCGAGCGTCAGGCCGGGGCCGGACGGCTTCATGGACTATCCCATGAACC
>DATBWJ010000429.1:0-2519 GCA_036514935.1 Xanthobacteraceae bacterium | reverse complement strand
TCGCCATGTAGATGATCATCCTATGGCCCGCGGGCTTGATGCCCTGCCGCTCCATGAACCCGTTCAGGCTCTTGAAGGCATCGATGATGGCCTCAAACGCCGAATCCCACAGGCCCGATCCCTTGAAGAACAGGATGGTCCTTTCGGAGAGCATCACCTCCTCGCCAAAGGGATCGTTCGGCGGGGCTCCAGGCTGATCGGGCGCCGACCTGATTTGCGGGCCCGCCACCGGCTGGCCGTAGGCGGCCGACCCGCCCGCGAGCAGAGCCACCAGCACGATCGCAAGGGCACCACGAAGTCGCATGAGAGGCTCCGGCATTGCCGCGCCGGCGTGAACGTGGCCGCACTATTGACCAACGCAGCGCGCAAGTCACGTCCCACGGTGGCGCAGGGCGAATGCGCGGCTGGCCAAGCGGTGCTCCCTGCCCATATAACAGAGCGGACGTCGGGACGATATGCATGAGCGCGCTCGCCAACCATGCCTTCGTCAAGATGAATGGTCTCGGCAACGAGATCGTGGTGGTCGACATGCGCGCGCGGCCGGCCGCGATCACCCCTGCCGATGCGCGCGCGGCGGCGGCCGGCGCGCCCTATGACCAGATGATGGCGCTTTACCCGCCCCGCCTGCCGGGAACCGAGGCGTTCGTGCGCATCTACAACAGCGACGGCTCGGAGGCCGGCGCCTGCGGCAATGGCATGCGCTGCATCACCGAGTTGCTGTTCAAGGAGACCGGCAAGGCGACGCTCGCCTTCGAGACCGCGGCCGGGATCGTCGCCTGCCGCAAGGGTGACGAGGCGCTCGTCTCCACGGTCGACATGGGGGAGCCGAAATTCGCCTGGAACGAGATACCGCTGGCGGAGGAGTTCCGCGACACGCGGGCGATCGAGCTGCAGATCGGACCGATCGATGCCCCGATCCTGCACTCGCCGTCGGTGGTCAACATGGGCAATCCGCACGCGATTTTCTGGGTCGACGACGTGAGCGCCTACGATCTCGGCAAGATCGGGCCGCTGCTCGAGTTCCATCCGATCTTTCCCGAGCGCGCCAACATCTCGCTGTGCGCCGTCAAGTCGCGCGAACATCTCCTCGTGCGCACCTGGGAGCGCGGCGCCGGCCTGACCAAGGCGTGCGGGTCGGCGGCCTGCGCCGCCGCGGTCGCCGCCGCGCGCACGCGGCGCGCTGGCCGCAAGGTGACGGTGACGGTGCCGGGCGGCGACCTCTTGATCGAATGGCGCGAGAGCGACGGCCACGTGCTAATGACCGGGCCGGTCGCCTACGAATTCGAAGGCCGCTTCGACCCCGCCCTGTTCGAGGAGGCCGGTGCGGCATGATCGACGTCGTCACCTTCGGCTGCCGGCTCAATGCCTATGAGTCCGAGGCGATCCGCCGCACCACGCAGGCGGCGGCGGTCGAGGACATCGTCGTGGTCAATACCTGCGCGGTGACGGGCGAGGCGGTCCGCCAGGCGCGCCAGGCCATCCGCAGGTTCCGCCGCGAGCGCCCGGACGCGCGCATCGTGGTCACCGGCTGCGCGGCGCAGGCCGATCCGGCCGCGTTCGCCGCCATGCCGGAGGTCGACCGCGTCATCGGCAACGACGACAAGCTGCACGCGGACGCCTGGCTGGCCACGCGGGCGGCATTTGCCCGCATGCCGGCCTCCGGCGTCGCCGCGCGCGAAAAGATCGCCGTCGGCGACATCATGGCCGTCAAGCAGGCCACTGCCCCGCTCGTCGAGGCGATCGAGGGCAGAACGCGCGCCTTCGTGCAAATCCAGAACGGCTGCGATCACCGTTGCACCTTCTGCGTCATTCCCTTCGGGCGCGGCAATTCGCGCTCGCGGCCGATGGACGAGGTGATGGTGCAGGTGCGCCGTCTCCTCGACAACGGCTACCGCGAGATCGTGTTGACCGGCGTCGATCTGACGAGCTACGGCGCCGACCTTCCTGGAACGCCGCGGCTCGGCGAGCTGACCAAGCGCATCCTCAGGCAGGCGCCGGAACTAGCGCGCCTGCGCCTGTCCTGCCTCGACGCGGTGGAGGTCGACCGTGACCTCCTCGATGCCCTTGCCAGCGACGATCGGCTGATGCCGCACCTGCATCTGTCGTTGCAGGCCGGCGACGACCTCATCCTCAAGCGCATGAAGCGGCGCCACCGCCGCGCGGAGGCCATCGCTTTCTGCGAGGAGGTGCGGCGGCTGCGACCCGATGTGGTGTTCGGCGCCGACATCATCGCCGGCTTCCCGACCGAAAGCGAGGCGATGTTCGCGCGCTCGCTCGACCTCGTGGACGAGTGCGGCCTCGTCCACCTGCACGTCTTTCCATTCTCGCCACGGCCCGGCACGCCGGCCGCGCGCATGCCGCAGGTCGACCGTGCCGTGGTCAAGGAGCGCGCGCGGCGGCTGCGCGAGAAGGCAGCGGCGGCGCTGCGCCGGCATCTCGACCAAGAGGTCGGCGCGCGGCGCCGGGTGCTCACCGAATCGCGCGAGCTTGGTCACACCGAGCATTTCACGCCGGTGCGG
>DATBWJ010000428.1:0-2837 GCA_036514935.1 Xanthobacteraceae bacterium | reverse complement strand
TCGTCATTCCGGGGCGCGGGCGAAGCCCGCGAGCCCGGAATAACTGGCTTAGCGTCAGAACGCCACCTTGTCCGCGCCCTTGAGCTGCAGGATCGCCCGCGCCTCGTCCGGCGTCGCGACCTCGCGGCCAAGCCCTTCGATGATCTGGCGCACCATGCGCACCTGCGCGGCATTCGATTCGGCGAGCCTGCCAGGCCCGATCCACAGCGAGTCCTCAAGCCCGACCCGCACATGGCCGCCCATGGCCGCCGCCATGGCCGCGACCGGCATCTGGTTGCGGCCAGCGCCCAGCACCGACCAGCGATAGTTCTCGCGCCCGAACAGGCGATCGGCGGTCCGCCGCATGTGCGCGACGTCCTCGGGGTGGGGACCGATGCCGCCCAATATGCCGAACACCGACTGCACGAAGAACGGCGGCTTCACCACGCCGCGCTCGGCGAAATGCGCCAGCGTGTAGAGGTGGCCGATGTCGTAGCACTCGATCTCGAAGCGGGTGCCGTTCTCGGCGCAGGTGGTGAGGATGTATTCGATGTCGGCGAAGGTATTCTTGAAGATGCGATCGTGCGAGGCTTCGAGGTACGGCCGTTCCCACGCATGCTTGAATTCCTTGAAGCGGGCGAGCATCGGATAGAGGCCGAAGTTCATCGACCCCATGTTGAGGCTCGCCACCTCCGGCTTGAACGTCGCGGCCGGCCGCACGCGCTCCTCGATGGTCATGGCCGGTGCGCCGCCGGTGGTGATGTTCACGACCGCACCGCAGCGCTGCTTGATGATCCGAAGAAACGGGGCGAACGCTCCCGGCGACTGGTCGGGGCGGCCATCCTTGGGATCGCGCGCGTGCAGATGCACGATGGCGGCTCCTGCCTCGGCGGCGCCGATGGCGGCGTCCGCGATCTCCTGGGCGGTGATCGGCAGGTGCGGCGACATGCTGGGCGTATGGATCGAGCCGGTCACGGCGCAGGTGATGACGACTTTGTCAGGCATTGCATGTGTCCCCCGTCTGAAGCCTCGCCCGCGAGCGTTGCCGGCCCAAGCCGGAGCGGGCAACGCAACGGCGCTCGCTCCGCGCCGCCCCGGCCGGCACACGCCCGAGGCGACCGTAACGCGTCATTAAGCCATTGTTAAATCGCCAGGATTCCCGGCGTTGAACTTTCCGCTTGCGGCCCGCGACCAACACATAGCGAGGCCGGGTGGCCTTTGCCCAGAGTTTTCAGGAGGGAGTCATGTCGAGCAAGTCCAAGATCATCGCCGCCGCGCTTGCCGCGCTCACCGTGGGCGCCAGCGCCGTCGTCACCACGAGCGAAGTCCAGGCCGGCCATTGGCACCATGGCTGGGGCGCGGCCGGTGCGGGATTTGCGGCCGGCGCGCTGATCGGCGCTGCCGTCGCCTCGAGCGCCTATGGCGGTCCTGCCTACGTGGTCGCTCCCGGCTACCGCCGCTGCCGCTTCGTGCCGCGGTACGACGCCTACGGCTTCTACATCGGCAGCGCGCGCGTGTGCACCTATCACTGAGCACTACTGAGCAGCGCCGTTGCGTGAGCGCCCGGTAGTCAGGTCGGCGTGAACGTCTCCCAATCGCCCCTGCGCCGACCTGCTTGGCCCGTCCGGTCCTCCCTCCGGGCGGGCCGAGTTTTTGCGCGCCGGTTCATGGGCGCGCTGGCAAGGCCATCGCCAGGACACGCGCGACATGCAGCACCTCGCGTCCCGCGCCGTCGCGGATCTGCTGCCGGCACGAGGTGCCGTCGGCGACGATGATTGCGTCGGCGGGCGCCCCGCGCACCGCCGGAAGCAGCGCCAGTTCCCCCATGGCGAGCGAGACCTCGATGGTGTCGGCGCCATAGCCGAATGCGCCGGCCATCCCGCAGCAGGTCGATTCGATCGGCTCGACGGAGAGCCCGGGAACGAGGCGGAGCGCGGCTTCGACCTCGCCCATCGCGCCGAACGCCTTCTGATGGCAATGGCCATGGACGAGCGCGCGCTTGCGAACTTGCGCGAGCGGGAGCTTGAGACGGCCGGCGCCGGCTTCGCGCGTAAGAAACTCTTCCAAGAGCAGCGCGTGCGCGGCTGCCCGGCGGGCCGTATCGTTCCTGATGAGTGCGGGGATTTCATCGCGAAATGTGAAGAGGCAGCTCGGTTCGAGGCCGATCACCGGCACGCCGCGATCTAGAAACGGCGCCAGCGCTTCGAGGGTGCGCGCGGCCTCGCGCCGCGCCTCCTCGACCTTGCCGACCGCCAGGAAGGTGCGCCCGCAGCACAACGGGCGCCGCGAGCGGCCAGCGGGCCGGGCCACATGCACGCGATAGCCGCCCGCCGCCAGCACGGCGAGCGCGGCGTCGAGATTCTCGCGCTCGAAATAGCGATTGAACGTATCGGCGAAGAGGACGACGTCGCGGCTGGGCGCTGTCTGCTCCCCTCCCCACCGCTCGCTGACGCTCGCGGGGGGAGGGTAAAAGGCGGCACTTCCATCGTCTCGAAAATAGTCCCGCCGCCATCTTGGCAGCCGCCGCCGTGCGCTAAAGCCGGCAATCGCTTGCGATAGCTTCGCCGCGCCCGGAAGCGCGTCGCGCAGATTGATCAGCCACGGCACGCTTGCCGCGTAGGGCGCATAGCGCGGCAAATAGCCGATGAGCCAATCGCCCAATGTCAGCCCGACCTTGTCCGCGCGCGCCGCCAGCACCTCGATCTTCATGCGCGCCATGTCCACGCCGACCGGGCACTCGCGCCGGCAGGCCTTGCACGAGACGCACAGTTTTAGGGTCTCGGCCATCTCCTAGCCGGTGAGCGCGCCGGGTCCAAGCTGCCCGGTGACGGCGAGCCTGAGCACGTTGGCGCGCCCGC
>DATBWJ010000427.1:0-2408 GCA_036514935.1 Xanthobacteraceae bacterium | reverse complement strand
CGCCTTCCTGTCGGGCTGGGTGCTGCTGCGCTATCGCGGGCTGACGCTCTTGGTTCTGACGTTCTCGACCACGATCCTGCTGCAGGAGGTGGGCAACGTCTTCAAGGAATTCACCGGCGGCTACGACGGCATTCCGGGCATCGTGATCTGGCCGCTGTTCGGCCGGTTCGACTACGACCTCTATGGCCGCACCAACTACGTCTACTGCCTGGGCGTGCTGGTTGTTCTGTTCTACGTCGTGCGCCGCATCGTCTACTCGCCGTTCGGCGAGGCCCTGACCGGCATCCGCGAGAACGTGGCGCGCATGCACGCGATCGGCTCGCCGGTGCACTGGCGGCTGGTCATCGCCTACACGATCTCGGCCGCCCTGGCGGGCGTCTCCGGCGCATTGTTCACCCAGACCAACGCCTACGCCACGCTCGGCGTCTTCGACTTCGATCGCTCGGCCGGGGTGATGATCATCCTCATTCTCGGCGGCACCGGCCGCCTCTACGGCGCATTCGCCGGCGCGGTGATCTACATGATCCTCGAGGATCATCTCTCCAAGCTGAGCCCCGAGTTCTGGCAGTTCGGCGTCGGCTTCGTGCTGGTGCTGGTCGTGCTGTTCGCCCGGCGCGGCCTGTTCGGCCTTCTCGAAGACCTCAGCGCCGTGCTGGCGCGGAGCAGGTCATGACCGCCGCGCTCGAAGTGCGCAATCTGCATAAAAGCTTCGGCGCGCTTCAGGTCGCGCGCGACATCGATCTCACCCTCGAGCGCGGCGCGCGCCATGCATTGATCGGGCCGAACGGCGCCGGCAAGACCACGCTGGTCAACCTCATCACTGGCGTGCTGCGGCCGTCGGCCGGCCGCGTGCTGCTTGCCGGCGAGGATATCACGCGGCTGTCGCAGGCCGCGCGCACGCGCCGCGGCATCGCCCGCACGTTCCAGATCAATCAGCTTTTCCGCGGCCTTACCGTGCTGGAGAACGTCTATCTGGCGGTCGCCGAGCGCACGCGCGCCTGTGACCGGCTGTGGCGGCCGGCCGGTGCCGAGCGCGCGGTGATCGAGGAGGCGCTTGCTCATCTCGACGCGCTCAGGCTCACCGATGATGCGCTCAAGCTCGTGCGCGAACTGCCCTATGGCCGGCTGCGGTTGGTCGAAATCGCAATCGCGCTGGCTTTGAAGCCGAAGGTGCTGTTGCTCGACGAGCCGGCCGCCGGCGTACCTTCCTCCGAGAGCCACCTCATCCTCGACGTCATCGGCGCGCTTGATCCCGACATCGCGATCCTCATCATCGAGCATGACATGGACGTGGTGTTCCGCTTCGCCAAGCGCATCACCGTGCTGGTGCAGGGCGCGGTCCTTACCGAGGGTGCGCCGGCCGAGATCGCCGCCGACGAGCGCGTGCGCGCGGTCTATCTCGGCGAAGAGGCGCGTCATGGATAGGCCCGCGCTCGAGCTTGACGGCGTGTTCGCCGGCTACGGCGAGACGGTCGTTCTGGAGGACGTGCGCCTGTCGCTCAAGAACGCAGAGACGCTGGCGATCATCGGCCGCAACGGGGTGGGCAAGTCCACGCTGCTGGCCACGATCATGGGACACACCACGCTGCACGGCGGATCCATCCGCTTGCGCGGCAACGATATTTCGAGGCTCGCGCCGCACAAGCGCTCGTGGGCCGGCCTCGGCTATGTGCCGCAGGAGCGCGAGATCTTCGCGTCCCTCACGCTGCACGAAAACCTCGCGGTCGCGTTGCGGCCGGGCATTTGGACGATCGAGGAGGTGTTCGCGCTGTTTCCGCGGCTGGCCGAACGGCAGACCGCCCGCGGCAACCAGCTCTCCGGCGGCGAGCAGCAAATGCTGTCGATCGCACGCGCGCTCGTCGGAAATCCGTCGGTGCTGCTGATGGACGAGCCGTCGGAGGGCCTCGCCCCGGTGATCGTCGAGGAACTCGCGCGCGCGGTGAAGCGACTCACCGAGGCCGAAGGGCTCGTGCTCGTGCTGGTCGAGCAGAACACGCGGCTCGCTCTCGACCTGTCGCCGCGCACGGTGGTGCTCGACCGCGGCCGCATCGTCTATGACGGCCCGAGCGCCACGCTCAAGGCCGATCCCGCAAGGCTCGAGCAGCTCATCGGCGTCGCCAAGAGATAGCGCGCGTTTTTCAATTTCGGCGCTGGCAGCCGGCGCGCGCGGCCGCAATTCGACGGCATAGTCTATCTTCGCCGCAGCCGCTCGATCAGCTCGGGCGTCGGATAGGAGTCCGCCGGCAGGCCGAGCTTGAGTTGCGCGGCCTTGACCGCCTTGCGGGTGGCGATGCCGAGCTTGCCGTCGACCCCGCCCACGTCATAGCCCTGGCGGCTCAAGAGCTGTTGCAGCTCGCGCGTCATCTCGATGGTGACCGGCGGGATCGGGCCGGCGCCGCGCTGCACGG
>DATBWJ010000426.1:0-2576 GCA_036514935.1 Xanthobacteraceae bacterium | reverse complement strand
GACCACGCCACAGAAGCTCGCGGGCCTGAGCGTCGAGCCGATCACCTGCGTGCCGAGCCCGGCGCTGATGATGCCGGCTGCCACCGCCGCCGCCGAGCCGCTGCTCGACCCGCCCGGCGTGCGCGCCAGATCCCACGGATTGCGCGTGCCGGCCGGGAACAACATCGCGAACTCGGTGGTGACCGTCTTGCCGAGGATCACGGCGCCGGCCGTGCGCAACGCGGTGACGCTGGCGGCGTCCTTGTGCGAGCGCCAGCCGGCGAACAGCGGCGAACCCATTTCCGTCGGCATGTCGACGGTCTCGATGATGTCCTTGATGCCGATCGGCATGCCGTCGATCGGGGATGAGGGCTGCCCCGCCTGCCAGCGCGCGCTCGCGCGATCAGCCGCCGCGCGCGCGCCGGCGATGTCGAGATGCACGAATGCGCCGATCCTGGCTTCCCACGCCTCAAGCTGCTCGAGACAGCGTTCAAGGAACGCGCGCGGGCTGTCCGCGCCCGCGGCAAAGCGCGCGCTGGCGGAGATGAACGGAGCCGGAACGGGTTTGGTGCGATCGTCGGCGAGGGCCATGCCCCGATTAGACGGCAGCCGGGCGCCGGGAGCAACAGCGCGCTGGGGAGGCCGCGCGTCCGCAAGGCGGGGCAGGCCATCCAGGCTGGCGAAACGGGCGCGCCGCCTGTATGCAAGGGCACCCTCGGCGCATAGGGGATTTCGCAATGCAATACCGCCAACTTGGGACATCGGACCTCAAGGTTTCCGTCGTTGGCCTCGGCTGCAATAATTTCGGCACGCGCATGGATCTTTCGGCGACGCGGCGCCTCGTGCACCGCGCGCTCGACTGCGGCGTCAACCATTTCGACACCGCCGACATCTACGGGCCGCGCGGGAGGTCAGAGGAGTTTTTGAGCGAGGTGCTGGGCAGCCGGCGCAAGGACGTCGTGGTGGCCACCAAGTTCGGCCTGCCGTTCGACGAGGCCGGCACCATGCGGGGCGCCTCGCCCCAGTACATCATGCGCGCGGTCGAGGCGAGCCTCAGGCGCCTGCGGACCGACTACATCGATATTTATTACCAGCACCGGCCCGACCCCAGCGTGCCGATCGAGGAGTCGCTGCGCGCGCTCGATGACCTCGTCCGGCAGGGCAAGGTCCGCCACATCGGCAACTCCAACTTCGACGGCCGCGAGATCGCCGAGGCCGAAGAAACCTCCAGACGCCTCGGCCTCGCCCGCTTCATCTGTGCGCAGGACGAGCTGAGCCTGATCCGGCGCGGGATCGAGAAGGATCGCGTTCCCGCCATGATCGAGCACAATCTCGCGCTGGTGCCCTATTTCCCGCTTGCCAGCGGTTTGCTCACCGGCAAGTACCGGCGCGGCGCGCCCGTGCCGGGAGGCACGCGGCTTGCGAGCAAGAACCGGCTGTCCGATCTATTCTGGACCGAGGAACACCTCGAACTGACCTACCGGGTCGACGAGTTCTGTGCGCAGCGCGGGCTCGACATGCTCGACGTCGCGTTCGGGTGGCTCTTGGCGAAGCCCTACGTGGCAAGCGTCATTGCTGGCGCCAGCCGGCCCGAGCAGATTGACGCCAACGTCAAGGCTTCCGAGTTCATGCTGTCCGCTGCCGACATCGCCGAGCTGGAGAGCTTGACCGAGGCCGCGCTGGAGTCGCAGCCGCACTGATGGTCGCCATGCCGGGTCGGTCCATAGCACTCATTGCCCGGTCAAAGAGCGTGAACGGGCGCGCACGATTCCCGGTGGGCTGACGCAGCCGTGGCGAGGGGTGAAGGAGCGTCATGAGCCGGATTGCCTGGGCGCTCGCCGCCGCGCTCCCCGTTGCGCTCGCCGTCGCCACCGATGCCCGCGCGGCCGTGCCGTGCCGCAGCTCGGGCCCGTTCGAGCCGTGGCTCGATCGCGTCAAGCAGGAAGCGATCGCGCAGGGGATTTCGCGTGCCGCGATCGCGCAGGCGCAGCCCTATCTCGTCTACGAGCAGCGCATCGTCAACATCGACCGCAGCCAGCGCGTGTTTGCGCAGAGTTTTTTGGAGTTCTCCGGCCGCATGGTGTCGGGCGGCCGCATCTCCGCCGGCATTGCCCAGATGAAGAAGCACGCGGCCACATTCGCGCGCGCCGAGCAGCAATACGGCGTCCCGCCGCCGGTCGTCGCGGCCTTCTGGGGGCTCGAAAGCGATTTTGGCGCCAACATGGGCAAGGACCATCCGCTGCGCGCGGTCGTCACGCTCGCCTATGACTGCCGCCGCGCCGAGCTGTTCCGCGGGCATCTGTTCAGCGCGCTGCGGCTGGTCGACCGCGGCGACCTGACCGCGGCCGAGATGATCGGCTCGTGGGCGGGCGAGATCGGCCAGAGCCAGATGATGCCGACGGAATATTTCAAGCATGCGGTCGACTACGACGGTGACGGCCGCCGCGACCTCCTGCGCAGCGTCGCCGACGTGATCGGCTCCACCGCGAACTATGCCGCCAGCCTCGGCTGGAAGCGTGGCGAGCCGTGGCTGCAGGCCTTACGTCTCTGGTCACCCTCCGCAGCGTCATCGAGAGCGCGCCCTTCCAGCGGCTCCC
>DATBWJ010000425.1:0-10943 GCA_036514935.1 Xanthobacteraceae bacterium | reverse complement strand
GACGGCGACTGCGAGGGGGCGAGCACACCTGAATTTGCCCTGCTTTGGCCCGCCCGCGCCGCGGCGACTTCACAGTGCGCCAGCGTCTTGCCGCGCATCCGCGGCACAGTCGGACCGACTACTTGGTCACGATCAGCGGCTCGCGGCCGATCAGGCGGGCGAGCTGGCGCAGCCGCGCGAACAGCCGCTCGCCGTTGATGGCGGCAAACTGGCCCTTGAGCTTGAGCCTGAGCTTGCCGCGCTCGACCACCATCGGGGTATTCGGCAGCACGCCCGGCATGGCGGCCGAAGCCAGGTAGGCGACGCGCAGCGCCGCCCCCAGGACGCGCGCGCGGTCGAGCATGCGCGTGGTTGCAAGCTCGCGCACATGGGGGGACAGCTCGTCGTCGAGCAGGCCGACATGGCGGTAGAACACCGCCAGGGCCAGAAATACGCGGCCGGGATGATCGAGGGCGATGAAGGTGGCGTTGGCGATGATGTTGAGCGACTGCTCGCCGCGATAGTCGGGATGCGCGCGCCAGCCGGTGTCCGCCAATAGGCAGGCGGCATGGCGCAGCCGACGCTCCTGCGCGGTCTCGTCGAGCCCCGAGGAGGCCATGAAGCGGTCCGTCCACTCGATGAGTTCCTGGCCGTGGCGCGGCGAGCGCGAGCGCAGCAGGTTGAGATCGCGCGCCGCCGCCAGCAAAGGGTCCTGCCTCTTTTCCTTCTCGCTCAACAGCGAGTAAAGCAGCCCCTCGCGCACGCCGAGCGCGGAGACCACCACTTGCGTGGGCCGCATGATGCGAACGAGATGTTCCAGCACGAGTGCGGCATAGGCGAGCAACGGCCGCCGGCCGGGGGCGACCGCCTCGATGTGGGATAGGCTCTCCGGATCGACCCGGCACACCAGCCGCGCGAACTCCAGCGCCTCCTTGGCCGGCAGGGCGTAACCGTGCATCACGTGCAGCGGATAGCCGGTCTGCCACATGTGCAGGCGGGCGAGCGCGCGCCAGGTGCCGCCGATGGCGTAGAACGTGCGGCGCGCTCCGGCCCGCAGGCCGGCCAGCCCGGCGAGCTCGTGCTTGACGATGTCCTCGGCCCGCTTGAGGGATTGCTTCGATATGTCCTGGAGAGTGAGGCCGCCGAGCGGCAGCGTGGCGCCAGTCTTGATGCGCGCGCCCCGCACGTCGACCAGTTCGAGCGAACCGCCGCCGAGGTCGCCGACGATACCGTCGGGATGATGAACGCCGGCCACGACGCCGAGCGCGGACAGGTGCGCCTCGCGCTTGCCGGACAGCACTTCGATCTTGGCGCCGCAGATGCGCTCCGCGGCCGCGATGAAGTCTGGCCCGTTGACGGCGTCGCGACAGGCCGCGGTCGCGATGACCCACCGGTGCCCGGCCCGCATGGTGTCGCACAGCTTGCGAAAACGCCGCAGGGCGGCGAGCGCCCGCTCGATGGAATCCTGCGCCAGCAATCCGGTCGACTGTACCTCGCGTCCGAGCCCGGCCAGCACCTTCTCGTTGAATATCGGGGTCGGGCTGCGGGTGAGGCCCTCATAGGCGACAAGCCGGACCGAGTTGGAGCCGATATCGATGATGGCGATCGGAGGGCCGTGGTTGAGGCGGCCTTGCGCTGTCTGGAGGGAGCGCGACCGAGGGTCAAGCACGGTCGGCGCGGCGCGTCAGGCTCCGGGGCGAGGAGTCCTTCAGCGACTTGCCCCGACCGGAAAGACTCGGATTGGTCATGAAATACTTGTGTGCGTTGAACGGCTCTTCGCCCGGCGCGGCGCGGATTCGTCTAGTGGCGCCGTCGGGCAAAAACTCCCAGCTCTGTTCGTTGTCCTTGAGGTTCGCAATCATGATCTGATCGAGCACTTGCTCGTGGACGGTGGGATTGAGGATCGGGCACAGCACCTCGACCCGGCGATCGAGGTTGCGCGGCATCATGTCGGCGGAGGAGATATAGACGGGCGCTTTCGGGTGTGGAAGGCCATGCCCGTCGCCGAAGCAATAGATGCGCCCATGCTCGAGGAAGCGGCCGACGATCGACTTGACCCGAATATTGTCGGACAGCCCGGGCACGCCCGGCCGCAGGCAGCAGATGCCGCGCACCACCAGACTGACCGCGACGCCCGCACGCGAGGCTTCGTAGAGCGCGTCGATGATCTCGGGATCGACCAGCGAGTTCATCTTCATCCACACGGCGGCGGGGCGGCCGCCGCGGGCGTGGCCGATCTCGCGGCCGATGTGGTCGAGGATGCGCGTGCGCAGGCTCACCGGCGAGACGGCCATGCGCTCGAGCTCGGCCGGCTCGGCATAGCCGGTGATGAAGTTGAAGACGCGCGCCACGTCGCGGGCCAGCATCGGATCGGCCGTGAAGAAGGACAGATCGGTATAGCTGCGCGCCGTGACCGGGTGGTAATTGCCGGTGCCGACATGGACGTAGGATACGAGCTGACTGGCCTCGCGCCGCACCACCAGCGAGAGCTTGGCGTGGGTTTTCAGCTCGATGAACCCGAACACGACCTGCACGCCCGCCCGCTCCAGGTCGCGCGACCAGCGGATGTTGGCCTCCTCGTCGAAACGCGCCTTGAGTTCGACCAGCGCCGTCACCGACTTGCCGGCCTCGGCTGCCTCCACCAGTGCCCGCACGATCGGGCTTTCCTGCGAGGTCCGGTAGAGCGTCTGCTTGATGGCCACGACGTCGGGATCGCGCGCGGCCTGGGTCAAGAACTGCACGACCACATCGAACGATTCGTAGGGATGGTGGACGATGAGGTCCTTTTGCCGAATGGCGGCGAAGCAGTCGCCGGCATGGTCGCGGATGCGTTCCGGGAAGCGCGGGTTGTACGGCACGAACTCCAGATCGGGCCGGTCGAGGCTCGTGAGCTGCGAGATTTCGTTGAGCGCGAGCATGCCGTCCACCAGGAATATCTTGTCGTCCGCCACCCCGAGCGCGCGCTGGACGAACCGGCGCAGCTCCGCCGGCATGGTCGCCTCCATTTCAAGCCTGATCGCCGACCCGCGCCGGCGTTGCTTGAGCACGCGCTCGAACAGGCGGACGAGGTCCTCGGCCTCTTCCTCGATCTCGATCTCGGAGTCGCGGACGATGCGAAAGGCGCCTTGCCCCTTGACCGCGTAGCCGGGAAACAGGTTGGGGATGAACAGGCCAATGGCTTGCTCGAGCGTGATCAGCCGCACCGTACCGCCGTCGGCCGGAAGGCGGATGAAGCGCTCGATCTTCGGGGGCAGGCGAATCAGCGCATTCATCGCCTTGCCGTCGCGTGCGCGCACGAGTTGCAGCGCGATCGAGAAGCCGAGATTGGGAATGAACGGAAACGGGTGCGCCGGATCGATGGCGAGCGGCGTCAGCACCGGAAAGACCTCGCGCAGAAAATGGTCCTCCAGCCATGCGCGGTCCTGCTTTCGGACCGAGCCGGTGTCGACCAGCGCGATGCCCTGGGCGCACAGTTCCTCCCGCAGCTGCCGCCAGCGGCTCTGCTGGTCGCTGGCGAGCACGGACCCCGCCTCGGTCACGCGGCCGAGCTGCTCGGCCGGCGTCAATCCGTCCGGGCTCTTGGTGGTAATGCCGGCGCGGACCTGCCCTTCAAGGCCGGCCACCCGCACCATGAAAAATTCGTCGAGGTTGTTGGCCGAGATCGACAGGAAGCGCACGCGCTCGAACAGGGGATGGTTGTGGTTCTCGGCCTCTTCCAGCACGCGCCGATTGAACTGCAGCCAGGAGAGCTCGCGGTTAATGAAGCGTTCCGGGCGGCCGGCGAGGTCGCAAACGGCCTCCGGGATCGCAGCGGCAGCTTGCCCGCCGTCGATTTCCCTTGGTATCGCAATAACTTGCCCGCGATCTGCCATGAGGTCACTTATATCACAAAAATGAATTATTCGCTTGCCCGGTGACGGTTCGATGACGCGCCCCCGAGCCCCGGCGCGTGCGTCAGGCCGGTTGGTCGCGAATGACCTCTCCCGCCAAGGCCCGGGTGACCGGTCGCTGCTGGCGCAGCGCCTCGCGGTCGAGCGCGGCGACTGCGGCGCCGGCGCCGGCGAACGAACGCTCGATGCGGGTCGTGAGGTAGCTGATCAAGCCCTCGTCGACGGCGAGTTGGCGATCGGCGAAGAGCTTGACCAGCACCGCCCGCAACAGCCGGTCGTCAGGCGCCGTCAGGCGCACGACCGGCAGCGCGCGCAGGCGGGAGGCAAGATCGCGCAGCGCGATCGGCCATTCCGCCGGCGCGGCGCGCGCCGTGAGCAGCACGTAGGCGCCTTCCTCATGGGCGAGATTGAGCAGGTG
The DNA here is from genome assembly GCA_036514935.1 of Xanthobacteraceae bacterium. Lineage (GTDB taxonomy): Bacteria > Pseudomonadota > Alphaproteobacteria > Rhizobiales > Xanthobacteraceae > DATBWJ01. The sequence goes on along the minus strand of DATBWJ010000425.1, from coordinate 6,656 downwards.
GAACAGCGCGACCTCGTCGAGCGGGTCCCCGACGTTCTCGATGACCAGCGCCCCGGTCGCGAGAGCGGACCGCACGGAGGCCTCGTCGAGCTCGCGGGCGGACAGGCAGCGTGCGCCGGACCGCGCCGCCCAGATCGCGGCCAAATGGCTCTTGCCCGATCCCTGCGGGCCTACCATGGCCACCATCCGCGTCGGCCAGTCGGGCCACCGCTCGATCAGCGCCAGCGCGGCGGCGTTCGAGGAGCCTTCGAGGAAGTCGTGGCGCGCAAAGCTCTCGTGATGGTCGAGGGCCAGCGCGAGTTGGCGCGGCGGTTCGCGGGCGGCAATCATCCGGAACTGCCCAGGGCGGCACCCATGTGCCGCGCCCAATCGCGCAGATAGAAGCCGATCGACAGCAGGGTCAGCACCGCGACCGCGGCCATCACGGCCGTCTCCGGCGTCGTGGCGTCCCAGCCGAAGGCGCGAGCGGCAAGCACCAACCCGGCGAAGAACAACTGCGCCACGGTGTTGAGCTTGGAGATGGCCAGCGGCTTGATGGTGATGGGGTGACTGAGGATCCAGGCGAGCATGATGCCGCCGATGATCAGAAGGTCGCGCGAGACCACCAGAATCACCAGCCAGCGCGGGATCGCCTCGGTGACCCCGAGCGAGACATAGATCGAGACGATCAGCACCTTGTCGGCCAGCGGGTCGAGATAGGCGCCCAGTTCGCTCGCCATGTCGAAGCGCTTGGCAAGGAAGCCGTCGACCGCGTCGCTGACGCCGGCCACAAGGAACAGCACAAAGGCGACCAGCATCTCGTGCGATACGATCGCCCAGACCATGACCGGCACCAGCAGAATGCGCGCGACGGTGATGAGGTTAGGAAGGTTCAAGACATTACCCCGAACGTCGGGTGTCCAAGATGAATGAGCCCGCCGGACTTGCCAAGCGCGCCATTGCGCCTTAGGCGATTCCACCGTAGGACGCCCGCGGGATAGCGGCCATGACGCACGAGCCTCTCACCTATGCCAAGGCCGGCGTCGACATCGACGCCGGCAACCGGCTGGTCGAGCTGATCGGGCCGCTGGCGCGCGCGACCGCCCGGCGCGGCGCGGATGCCGAGATTGGCGGATTCGGCGCCCTGTTCGACCTCAAGCGCGCCGGATTCGCCGACCCGGTGCTGGTGGCGGCCACCGACGGCGTCGGCACCAAGGTCAAGATCGCCATCGAGACCGGCCGGCACGATACCATCGGCATCGACCTCGTCGCCATGTCGGTCAACGACCTGGTGGTGCAGGGTGCCGAGCCGCTGTTCTTCCTCGACTACTTCGCCTGCGGCAGGCTCGACCCGCAGCTCGCCGCCACGGTCGTCGCCGGCATTGCCGCGGGCTGTCGGCAGGCGCGCTGCGCGCTGATCGGCGGCGAGACGGCGGAAATGCCGGGGCTCTACCAGGCCGGCGACTACGACCTTGCGGGCTTTGCCGTCGGCGCCGCCGAGCGGGGCGATCTGTTGCCGCGCGCGGACATCGCCGAAGGCGACGTCGTGATCGGCCTCGCCTCCTCGGGCGTCCATGCCAACGGCTACTCGCTCGTGCGCAAAGTGGTCGAAGCGAGCGGCCTGGCGTGGAGCGCGGCGGCGCCATTCGAGGATGCGCGCACGCTCGGGGAAGCGCTGCTCACGCCGACGCGGATCTACGTGTCGTCGTGTCTTGCCGCGATCCGCGAAAGCGGGGCCGTGAAGGCGCTCGCCCACATCACCGGCGGTGGATTTGGCGACAACATCCCGCGCGTGCTGCCCGCCGGACGGGGCGTGCGGATCGACCTGGCGCGCGTGCCGGTGCTGCCGGTGTTCAAATGGCTCGCGCGGGCCGGCCGCATCGCCGAGGCGGAAATGTTGCGCACTTTCAACTGCGGAATCGGCATGGTCGGCGTGGTCGAGCGGGCGCGGACGGATGCGGTCGTGGCAGTGCTGCGACGCCAGGGCGAAGAGGTCGTGACGCTGGGCACGGTGGAGGCCGCCGCCCGCGGCGTCGCCTACGATCACTGCCTCGACCTCGGATAGGCCATGCGCAAACGCGTCGCCGTCCTTATTTCCGGACGCGGATCCAACATGGCGGCGCTGATCGAGGCGGCGATGCATCCCGATTATCCCGCCGAGATCGCGCTCGTCCTGTCCAACCGGCCGGAGGCGGCGGGGCTTGCCCGCGCGCAGCAGGCCGGCATTGCCACCGTAATCATCGAAAGCAGGCCATTCCAGGACCGCCAGGCATTCGAGCATGAACTGCAGCGCGCGCTCGATGCCCACCAAATCGATCTCGTCTGCCTCGCCGGGTTCATGCGACTGCTGACAGCCGCCTTCCTGGCGAAATGGCAGGGGCGCATCCTCAATATCCATCCCGCCCTGCTGCCGGCATTCAAGGGACTAAATACCCACGCGCGTGCGCTCACCGCCGGCGTGAAAATCCACGGCGCGACCGTGCATTTCGTCATCCCGGAGATGGATTCGGGCCCGATCGTCGCACAGGCGGCGGTGCCGGTGCAGGAGGACGACACGCCGCACACCCTCGCCGAACGCGTGCTCACGCTTGAGCATCGCATCTACCCGTTGGCACTGAAACTGGTCGCCGAAGGCCGCGTGCACATCGTCGACGGCCGCTGTCAGATCGAAGGCGCCGCCGTATCGCCCGATGCGCTGGTTGCGCCGACCGTGCCGGACACAGGCTTGCTGAACAATTGAGCACGCAAGGACGGGCGCACAAAAAACCCCCGGTGAGAACCGGGGGCTACGGGGCAGAACCCCTGGAGTGACAATCGCGGCTACGCCGCCTCAGGTGACCTTGAGATTTTCCGCAGATGTCTTGCCACGATTGGTGACGAGTTCATACTCGACCACCTGTCCCTCGTTCAGGGTCCGAAGGCCCGCCCGCTCGACGGCCGAGATGTGGACGAACACGTCCTTGTCGCCGCTTGCGGGATGAATGAACCCGTAGCCCTTCGTAGGGTTGAACCATTTGACGGTGCCCTTCTGCATCGTCTGTCTCCTGATTAGTCAAGACTCTTGGCGAACGCGGATGGCATAGCTGCAATCCGCTCCACAACCCGGTTTTGGGAGTTTCCGAAAGGCGTCTGCGACGCCGAGGCCAGCTCGGCCAAAATCCGATTGCTGCGAAATCAGATACGAAAAATGCGACTTTGGCAAGACTTGCGCAGGAATGGCGCCGACACGCCTGCGTGAGGCGCATCGGGCGCGGAGGAGGTGCGGCCGACCTGCACTCGGGCGCTGATGCGGCCGCGACGGCGCCGACATCCACGCGCGCTAGCCCGCTTTGCCGCTTCGTCGAGCCGGTCGCCTTGAGCGCAGAATTTATGCTAATTGTTTCCAAGGGATGGCGGGACGTTGACTGTGACGCGTGCAGGCGTGAGTCCATGGCGAGGTTCTCCTGCCGGTCGGCCAGCCCGTGCAGGGGGCAACGCGCGCAGCGTGCTCGCGGCGGCGGTTTTGTGTTGGGCGCCGCTTTCGCCGACTTATGCCCAGAACTCTACGGCCGCGCTCATGATGGCTTCGGCGACCGTCGCCGATGCGGCAGGCGCGTTCCTGCCATCTGCAAGCGGCAGCTCGCCGAACCTCCAGGTCAGGAACCGGTTCGCGGCTTACGAAGCGGTCGCTGCCGATCCGGAAACCGGGCCGCCCCGCTATCGTGCCTGGCTTGAAGGCTACACCGTTCGCTCGAAATCCGCAGCGACAGGTGAGTTCGCGGGCGACCGTCGGCGGACCTATGGCAGTGTCGCGGGCATCGGCATGATCGTGGCGCCCAACGTCGCCGTCAGTCTGTCGGTCGACCACAGCCGCACCCGCATCGAGGCGCCCTCGCAGATCGCGCACGTCGATCTCACACAGCTCGGCGCTGGTACGATCTTCCAGTCGGGGCCGTGGACGGCGAGCGCCGCTCTCGTGCGCGGCTTTGCCAGTATTGATTCCGCCCGCAATCCGGCGACCGATGTCTCGGTCGCGGCCTATCGTGGCGGCGTGTGGAGCGCGCTGGCCGATCTCGGCTACAACCTAGCACTCGGCGGCGCCATCGTGGTGGCGAAGGTTGGGGTCGACTGGCTGCGGACGCAAACGGACCCGTATACGGAAGCGGGCGGCACCGACCCGGTATCGGCGCCAGCCGTCGCGATCTGGCGCGCGCGCGTGTTCGCCGGTGCCGAGGTCGGCCGTTATTGGCTCCTCGACAACACGTGGGTGGGCGTGAGCGCCTATGGACGCGTGGTCGATGTCGTCGCCCAGCGCGCAGCCGATTACGAGGTGCCGTCTGCCCTCGGCGCGGCCCCGCCGCAACTGGTGTCAGGACAGGTCGGCCCCAAGCTCGGCTACGACACCGGCGGCATGATCGCGGTGCAGCTTTCCCCGCGCTCGCGTCTTTATGCCACCTATGACGGCCGCTTTCGGCGGGGTTTTGAGGCCCATGGCGGCAGCGTCGGCATCGACTTCAGATGGTAGCGCCCGCTGGCCGGACCCAGACGCGAACGTCGTGGAATGCCGCCCCGCCGTAGGGCGCGATCGCGTCGGAGCCGATGATCGTGTTGATGCCGCGCCCATCGGCGAACGCGTCATTCGGCCAGATGCCTTCGGCGACCAGCACGCCACGCCGCACGCCATCAAACAGACGACCATGCAGGCGGACCTGGCCGCGGCGGTTGCCGAGCAGCACCTCCGCGCCGTCGGAGATACCCGCCGCCGCGGCATCGGCCGGATGGATCAGCACCTGCGGACGGCCTTCCTTGGCCCGTGACGTCGGCGTCTCGTTGAAGGTCGAGTTGAGGAAATTGCGCGCCGGCGAGGTCGCGAGCCGGAACGGGTGCTCGTCGTCGGCCTCCTCGATCACCTCCCAATGGTCGGGAAGCTGCGGCATGTCGTCGACGGGCCCGCACAGGCAAGGGCTTCGAAACGGCACGTTTGGCCAATCCGGCTTGAACCGGAATTTTCCGTCCGGCCAGGAGAAGCCGCGCATGTAATGGGCACGCTCGAAATCCGGCTGGCAATCGAACCAGCGGTTGCGCTCGAGCTCGGCGAGCGTGCCCCAGCCCGAGTGCCTGAGCGTCCAGTCGATCAGCTCACGCGCCGTCATCGCAAATCCGGGATGCCGGGCCCCGAGCCTGCGCGCCAGCGCACCGATCACCTCGTGATTGGAGCGGCACTCGCCGGGCGGCTCGATCAGTTTCGCGCCGAGCAGGATGTATTGATGGCCGCCGCCCTGATAGAGGTCGTCGTGCTCAAGAAACATGGTGGCGGGCAACACCACGTCCGCCATCCGGGCAGTCTCGGTCATGAACTGCTCGTGCACGCACACGAACAGGTCCTCGCGCGCAAAGCCGCGCTTGACGCGCTCCTGTTCGGGGCACACCGACACCGGGTTGGTGTTCTGGATCAAGAGCGCCGTGACCGGCGGACCGCCGGCGAGCGCGTCGTCGTCGCCGCATAGGATCGGGCCGATGCGCGACTGGTCGAGCATGCGGATCGACGGATCGAGGGCATCGAGACCTTCGATCATCGTCTTGTCCCAATGATAGATCCCGGCGTTGATATGGAACGCGCCGCCCCCGACCAGGCGCCAGGCCCCGGTCACCGCCGGAATGCAGCTCGCCGCATGCATGTTGGCTGCGCCGTTGCGCGAGCGCGAAAAGCCATAGCCCAAGCGGAAGTAGGCGCGCCGGCGCTCGGCGATCAGCCGGGCGAACGCCTCGATCCTCGTCTCCTCGCAGCCGGTGATTCGCGCCGCCCACGCCGGGTCGCGTGTGCGCACGTGCTCGGCGAGCGCGCGCGGGGCGTCGGTGAAGCGCTCGAGATAATCCCAGTCCGCGTGGCCGTCGCGGAATAGGCAGTGCATGACGGCGCATGCCAGCGCCCCGTCCGTGCCCGGGCGGATGAGCACCGGCAGGTCGGCCTGCTCCATCGTGCCGTTCATGTAGACATCGACGGCGGCGATCTTGGCGCCGCGCTCCTTGCGCGCGCGCAGCGCGTGGGTCATCACGTTGACCTGCGTGTTGACCGCGTTCGTGCCCCAGATCACCACGAGGTCGGATTTGGCCATCTCGCGCGGATCGGGACCCGCCAGCCAGCCGGTGCCGGCGGCGAAGCCGGCCCACGCCGGATTGACGCAGATCGTCGAGTGGAGGCCGGAATATTTCTTGACGTGGCGCAACCGGTTGATGCCGTCGCGCATGACCAGGCCCATGGTGCCGGCATAGAAATACGGCCACACGGCTTGCGCGCCGAAGCGCTGCTCGGCACGCACGAACGCCTCGGCGACGAGGTCGAGCGCGTCGTCCCAGGTGATCGCGGCGAACTCGCCGGTGCCCTTTTCGCCCGTGCGGCGGAGCGGACGCACCAGCCGATCCGGATGATGAATGCGCTCGGCGTAGCGGGCGACCTTGGCGCAGACCACGCCGGCGGTATAGGCATTGTCGCGCGCGCCGCGGATGCGGCCAATGGTGCGCTCATCGAGCACCTCGACCTCGAGCGCGCAGGTCGAGGGGCAGTCGTGTGGGCAGGCCGAGGCGCACACCTCGGTGCGCGACGGTTTGTTCATTCAGCCGCGAGCCTCAGACATCGCGGACCTCCTCAGCCGATCGGCGCGCGCGCAGGAGCACAAAACCCAGCCCAACGACGAAGA
>DATBWJ010000424.1:0-3569 GCA_036514935.1 Xanthobacteraceae bacterium | reverse complement strand
CCCGGTGATGACGAGGAAGTAATCAAGCGGAGGCGGTATCACTTCGCTGGAATGACCGGCACCAGCAGATAGGATTCGTAGATCCCGCCGGCATGGATCGTGTGGCGGCCGCGGTTCACGCTCGCCTCGTGGCGGTACTGGCTCGGCGCTATGTCCTTCGGATAGCGGTTGATGTCGGTGCCCTGCACGATCAGGCGCAATTTTTCGCCGGCGGCAAAGCGCGTGCTCGATGGCCAGATCTCGATGTCGAGCGGCACGATTTCACCCGGCGCGAGCTTCTGGGCGCGCGTGTGGGGATGCACCGGCTGCCAGTCGGTCGACTTCGCCGCATCGAGCTCGCGGTGCGAGGCGCGCAGCCAGCCGAGCGCCACCGGCCCATCGTCGAACTGGGCGCAATACGCCATCGGCACGAATTCACCCTTGGCATCGAGCTTCTGCAGGCCGACGAACACGTCCATGTCGTCGCTCGCCTCGCACGACATGAACACCCGGAGCTTCATGTAGCCGGTGATCTCGGTCTCCTTGTCGAACGTGATGTCGAAATGCGCGCGGTCGGCGGGATCGAGCGCTCCGCAGACCGAATTGTAGGAGACCGAGGCCACCGGGCGCGCCGGCTCGGTCTGCAGCGTTCCGCCCGCCGCGTCGAGGTAGAGCTTGGTGTACTGCGTACGCGCGAGCGGCCATTCCTTCTCCGCGCGAAACGTGCCGACGCCGTTGCGCTCGCGCACCTCGACCAGCACCTTGGGCCAATCCTTGACCTCGTTGTCGATGCCCTTGAGGAAATGATCGAAGAATGTGCGCAGCCGCCGCACGTTCTCCGGCACGTAATAATGCGCCCATTTCTTCTGGCCGTGAGCCAGCAGCCATTTCTGTTGCGAGGAAATCTGCCTGAAGCCCTCCAACGTTCCGCGCGTGTGCAGGCCCTGGTCGGTCCAGCTCGCCACGATGAAGGCGGGTGCCTTGATCTTGGACAGGTCGGCGGCTTTCGAATGCCAGAAGGCGTCGAGGAAGGGATGCTCCTTGGTCTCGGTTTCAAGGTCCTCGATCTGGCCCTTGCCCGCGCCCCAGCGGTTCCACAGTCTCGGCCAGAAATGGGTGTCGGGAATGCCGCCGTGGGTCGCGACCTCGCGGTAGGTGTCGGACCAGCCCTCCCACGGATTGAAGGCGGCAAGGTGGGGCGGATTGAGCTCGGCCACGCGCCACTGGAGCTGGGCGAGATAGGACACGCCGGACAGGCCGACCTTGCCGTTGCTCCACGGCTGCGTGCCGGCCCATTCGATCGCGTCATAGAAATCCTGCGCCTCTTCCGGGGCGAGATAGTGCGCAGCGCCCTCCGAATACCAGGTCCCGCGGATGTCGACATTGACGACCGCATAACCGCTCGGCACCCAGAACACCGGGTCCGGCGCCTCGAAAGCGGTGTAGGCAGACGTGTCCTCATCCTTGACCCCGGCATTGAGAAACACCTTTGGGTCGAAGCGAATGTGTTTGCCGTAGGGCGACCAGGCGATGATCGGGGGCACCGGCCGCTCGTCGGCGGGCCGGAACACGTTGGCGTAGAGCTTGGCGCCGTCGCGCAGCGGGATGGCGAGATCGCGCTCGATGATCATCGCGTACTCGTTCTCGACGGTCTTGCTGTAGGAGGGCGGTTTGCCGCCGCGCTCCTCAGGCGTGTTGCGCGGGCCGCGGTAGCGGTACTCGAAACCTTTGTCCGCCATGGTCGTCCTCCTTCGATGCAATGATGCGCGCGTTCACTCGTTCCGGGTCATCCGGCCTTGAACTTCCTGGCCAGGGCATCCGCGCTGCGCGCCAGCAGCACGGTGTCGGTGCCGACGGCGACGAAATTATAGCCCCATTGGATGTAGCGGCGCGCCTCCTCCTCGTTGCCGGTGAGGATGCCGGCGGCCTTGCCGACCGCCGCCAGGCGGCGCGCGGCATCCTCGATCGCCTTCTGCGCCTCGGGATGCTGGGGATTGCCGAGGTGGCCGAGCGAGGCCGAAAGGTCGGCCGGGCCGATGAACACGCCGTCGACGCCGGCAACCGTCGCGATCGCCTCAAGATCATCGAGCGCGGCGCGGGTCTCGACCTGGACCAGGAGGCAGATCTCGTCGTCGGCCTTCTTGAGGTAGTCGGTGACGCGGCCGAACCGGCTGGCGCGCGGGGTTGCCGCAACGCCGCGGATGCCGGCGGGCGGATAGCGGGTCGCGGCGACGGCGCGGCGCGCCTCCTCGGTGTTTTGCACATAGGGCACGAGGATCGACTGCGCGCCGATGTCGAGCACGCGCTTGATCAGGACCGCATCGTTCCAGGCCGGGCGCACGACCGGCGTCGCGGTTCCGCGCGCCATTGCCTGGAGCTGGCAGAGTACGCCCGGCACCTCGTTGGGCGAGTGCTCGGTGTCGATCAGGATCCAGTCGAAGCCGGCATCTGCAATGATCTCGGCGCCGATGTTGCTGGCGAGGCTGCTCCACAGGCCGATCTGCAGCCGCCGCTCCCTGACCGCCTGCTTGAAGAGGTTGCGCGTGATGTCCATGCCCAGCTCATTCCTTGCAACGATTTTCACTGCATATGTTTGAGGGAACAGCTCGTCTTCTCGGCTTGTCTTCCGCCATGCTCTATGCGCAAGGACGCGCTCATGCGCAACGATGCTGCCTGCAATCGAACCTACACGAACTGCACGGCGAGACTGCCGAGCGGCCCGAAATCGCCGTGGACCGTGTCGCCTTTTTGCGCCCAGATCACGCGGGTGAACGAGCCGGCGAGCACGAGGTGGCCGGCCTCGAGCCTCACGCCGTGGTCGGCGAGCTTGTTGGCGAGCCAGGCGACGCCCAGCGCCGGATGGCCGAGCACGCCGGCGGCGAGCCCGGTCTCCTCGATCTCGCCATTGCGGTATAGGATGCCGCCGACCCAGCGCAGATCGACATCCATCGGCCGGATCGGTCGCCCGCCGATCACGATGCCCGCCGCCGCGCCGTTGTCGGCGATCGTGTCGAAAATCTTGCGTGGGTTCTGCACGCGCGCATCGACGAGTTCGAGGGCGGGAACGACGTATTCGGTGGCCCGCATCACCTCGACCAGTCCGACGCCGGGTCCCGCGAGCGGGCGGCCGAGGATGAAGGCAAGCTCGATCTCCACGCGCGGCGCGCAGTAGTTGGCATGCGGCACCTTGGCGCCGTCGGCGATCATCATGTTGTCGAGCAGGTGTCCGTAGTCGGGCTCATTGATCTGCGAGGCCTGCTGCATGGCCTTCGAGGTAAGCCCGACCTTGTGGCCGATGAGCCTGCGGCCCTCGGCCATCTTGCGCTGCTGAACGAGGCGCTGGATGGCGTAGGCATCCTCGAACGTGATGTGCGGCCACCGCGTCGAGAGCTGCACGATCGGCGTGCGCTCGCGCTCCGCCGTCAGCAGGAATTGGGCGGCCGTCTCGCGGTCTTCATCCGACAGCATGTGGACATGGTCCCGTGGGCGCGCGGGAGTGTAGCGCGAGCGCGGGGCGCCCGCGCAAGATCATCCGGCCGCCGGCGATTTCCCGGGCAGGCGTCCACCAGACCCCGCGGCGTTAACCGCCT
>DATBWJ010000423.1:0-5993 GCA_036514935.1 Xanthobacteraceae bacterium | reverse complement strand
TCGGGTCAGTCCGACGACAGCGCCCTGGTGTCCACGTCGTCCGGGACGATCCCCCGCGCATTCTGGCCGGCAATAAGCGGGCGCCGTGATCCCCGTCCACCTACCCGACGCTGCAAATCGATCGCGTCTCGGGTCCGATGGCCACGGCGCCGTCGATTGACACTGCGCCGGCGCGATGCAGTATACTGCAGCGTCATCCGGCCGCGCCGCGGGACCGTTTTCGGAAGGCGGGTCTGCTCTCGTCACATGGGATGTCGATCACGGCGAGCAGCGTCGGAGGCCACAGCAGAAAGCCGTCGCCGGTGCGGTGATCGCCCGGGAAACCGATGTCAGGATCAGCTCTCCCAGCCGACCAAGCGGCGCGTCAGGCACCCGTTCGCCCCATCCACTACGCCGCGCCCGAGGTGGTGTGCGAACGTGCCGGCGCGGACATCTATCTGCGTTCGGCGCAACAGCTCGCCGATTACGAGCCGCATCTCGGCAAGTGGTTCCGAGCCGCGGCAGACCGGCATCCCGCCCGCACGTTTCTCGCCCAGCGCGACGCCAACGGCGCGTGGCAGGCACTGAGCTACGGGCAGGTCCGCCGTCAGGTCGATGCGGTGGCGCAGGCCATTCTGGACCTCCGCCTGTCGGCACAGCGGCCGATCCTGATCCTGTCGGGAAATTCCATCGAGCACGCGGTCATCATGCTGGCCGGCTTTACGGTCGGCGTCCCGGTCGCGCCGGTGTCGGTGGCCTATTCCCTGCAAAGCCAGGATTTTGGCAAGCTCAGGCACATCGCCGCCCTGCTGACGCCGGGCCTCGTCTATGCCGCCGACACCGGTCCGTTCGCCAAGGCGCTCGCGTGCATCGACGCGCCGATCTGGGCCGGGCGCAACAGCGCCGGTCTTGACGGCGTCACCGAGTTCGAAACACTCGCGAGCGCGACAGCAACCGCCGCCGTCGAGCGCGCCTGCGCCCAGGTGAGCGGCGAGACCATCGCAAAATTCCTCTTTACCTCCGGCTCGACCGGCTATCCCAAGGCCGTCATCAACACGCATCGCATGCTGGCATCCAACCAGCAGGCGCTCGCCCAGGTCTGGCCGTTCGCGGCCGAGCAACCGTTGGTGCTGCTCGACTGGCTGCCGTGGAGCCACACCTTCGGCGGCAACCACAACTTCAATCTCCTTCTCGCCCACGCCGGCACGCTCCACATCGATTCCGGCAAGCCGGTCCCGGGACTCATCGAGGCCACGGTCGCCAACCTGCGCGAGGTGTCGCCCACGATCTATTTCAACGTGCCGGCGGGCTTTTCGGCGTTGCTGCCGTTTCTGGAATCCGATGACGCGCTGGCGCGCGCGTTCTTCGCCAAGTTGAGGCTGATCTTCTACGCCGGAGCCGCGCTGCCGAGCGACCTGTGGGAGCGTTTGGAGGCGATCTCGCTGCGCACGATCGGCGCGCGCGTTCCGATGACGTCGTCGTGGGGCTCGACCGAGACGGCCCCGCTCGCGACGGCGGCTCATTTCCTGACCGACGAGCCCGGCAATATCGGCGTCCCCGTGCCGGGCGTGGAGCTCAAGCTTGTTTCGGCCGGCGACAAGTTCGAGGTCCGCGTGCGCGGGCCGAACGTGACGCCCGGCTACTGGCGTTCGCCCGAGCTGACGGCGACGATGTTTGACGATGAGGGCTTCTACAAGATTGGGGATGCCGTGCGCTTGGCGAATCCATCTGATCCGAGCGCGGGTCTGGTGTTCGCGGGCCGCATCGCCGAGGACTTCAAGCTGACCACCGGCACCTGGGTCCACGTCGGCGCGGTGCGGGTCGGCGTGCTGGCGGCATGTTCGCCCGTGCTGCAGGACGCCGTCGTCGCCGGCGAGGGCAGGGACCATGTCGCGCTGCTGGCGTGGCTCAACGGGGCCGGATGCCGGCGGATCATCGGCGAGGGCGCGCCTACCGATCTCGCCGATCTCGCCCGCCATCGCCTGGTGCACGAGTACGTTCGCGAGGCGCTCCTTCGCTGGAATGCCGCCAATCGCGGCAGCTCGTTGCAGATCAGGCGCGTGCTGCTCTTGGGCGATGCGCCCTCCATCGACGCCAATGAAATCACCGACAAGGGCTATATCAATCAACGGGTCGCGCTTGAGCGGCGCGCGGGCGATGTGTCTCGCCTTTTCGATGGCGCGCAGGCTGCCGATGTCATCGAGGTGTAGACGCAGCGGACCGGATCGACCGAACGCCGGCAGTCGAGCACGGGAGGGCAGTTGGACGTGACCGCACAAGCCGCTGAATCGACCTCGTTGCAGGAACCGACCGGCCGCGAAGGCATCCCGCGTATCTACAACTTCGCAGCCGATATTTTCGAGCGCAATTTGCGGGCCGGTCGCCGCGACAAGGTCGCGTATGTGGATTCGCGTGGAACATGGACCTATGGCGCGCTCGCCGAGCGCGCCGAGCGCTTCGGCCAAGTTCTGCGCTCGCTCGGCGTGCGGCGCGAGGAACGGGTGCTGATCTGCCTTCTGGATACGATCGACTGGCCAACCGCGTTCCTGGGGGCGCTGAAGGCCGGCATCGTCGCCGTTCCGGTGAACACGCTGCTCACCCCGGACGATTACCGATTCATCCTGGCCGACAGCCGCGCGAAAGTTTTGATCGTTTCCGACGCGCTCTATCCAAAATTCGCGCCCCTCGTCAACGAGGCGGTCGATCTCGATCACGTCATTGTTTCCGGCGGCGGGCACGGCCAGCGCGCGCTGGAGGAACTGATCGCGGTGGCTGACGGCGCGCCGGTCACGGCGGCGACGACGCGCGACGACATCGCATTCTGGCTCTACACCTCGGGTTCGACGGGCAAGCCCAAGGGTGCGGTGCACGTGCAAGCAAGCCTGCGGCTGACCGACGATCTCTATGCGCAGCCGACGCTCGGTATCAGGGACGGCGATGTCTGCTATTCGGTCGCCAAGCTGTTCTTCGCCTACGGCCTGGGCAACGCGCTGACATTCCCGCTGTCGGCCGGCGCAACGACGATACTCCTGGACGAGCGGCCGACGCCTGAAAACGTGGCAGCGCTGCTCAAGCGGCATTCGGTCAGCCTGTTCTACGCCGTGCCGACCTTCTACGCGGCGCTGTTGGCGAGCGCCGCCGCGCCGGCGCGCTCCGAGGTCGCCTTTCGCCGCTGCGTGTCCGCCGGCGAGGCGCTGCCCACCGAGGTTGGACGGCGCTGGAGCGAACGCTACGGCTGCGACATCCTCGACGGGCTGGGCTCGACCGAGATGCTGCACATTTTCCTGTCCAGTCGACCAGGCGACGTGAGGTACGGCGCGACCGGAAAGCCGGTGCCGGGCTATGAGGTCAGGCTGGTCGATGAAGGCGGCCAACCGGTGAAGCGCGGCGAGATGGGCGAGCTCTTGGTGCGCGGCCCGTCGAGCGCGGTCATGTACTGGAACAATCGCGAGCAGTCGCGCCGCACCTTCATGGGCGAATGGACGCGCTCGGGCGACAAGTATGTCGAGGATGACGACGGCTATTTCGTTTACTGCGGCCGCAACGACGACATGCTCAAGGTGTCCGGGCTCTATGTGTCGCCGTTCGAGGTCGAGAGCGCATTGCAGACCCATCCCGACGTGCTGGAATGCGCGGTCGTGGCCTGGCACGACGTAGACAAGCTGGTGAAGCCCAAGGCCTTCATCGTGCTCAAGTCGCCCGACAAGGCGTCCGATGAATTGGCGCGCGTGTTGCAGGATCATGTGAAGTCGGTGCTGGCACCGTTCAAATATCCGCGCTGGATCGAGTTCCGTCGCGAGCTGCCAAAAACCGCCACCGGCAAGATCCAGCGCTTCAAGCTGCGCGCGGAAAATGCCGTGCGCTGACCTTCTTGATGTGGGGCCAGTGGCTCGCCGGTCACGCCGCCTCTCGCAAGCCCGGCTCTCGTGAACATCGCGGGCGCAGCCGGCAAGCGCGCGCCAAATCATGACTATTGGAGGATGCCCGGTGTCTCATAAGGCGAAGCTCAGGCTTCGGAAACCGCCGAGGCCGGCTGCGTCGGACGCGGTGTTCGCCGCCGAGATCGGTCGGCGCATCCGGCGCATGCGAGCGCGGCGCGGGATGACGCGGCGGCAGCTCGCCGAGGAATCGCGCGTGTCCGAACGCTACCTGGCGCAGATCGAGGCCGGGCTGGGCAATCCGTCCGTCACCGTTCTCAAGGCGATCGCGGAAGCGATGGAAAGCTCGGTCCTCGAATTCATTCCGGCCGCCGCAGGCGGGCCGAGCGCGCTGGGCGGCATTGTCGACTCGTTGCATCGAGTGGCGCACTCCGAACTGCCGCAGCTCGGCCAGCTCATCGAGCAATGGCTGTCGCAGCGGGAGGCATTTGATCGCGGGCGGCGGATCGCCTTGGTTGGCGTGCGCGGCGCCGGCAAGTCGAGCCTCGGCGAATTGCTGGCGCGGGAACTGTCGTGTCCATTCCTCGAGATCGACAAGGCGGTCGAGGAGGAATACGGCGCCACCGTTTCCACGCTGATCGAAATGTCGGGGATTGGAGCATTTCGCCGCTATGAGCGCGCTTGCCTGGAGCAGGTGATCGCGCGCCACCAGTCGGTGGTGATCGCCACCGCCGGCGGCATCGTGTCCAATGCCGAGACCTACGCGCTGCTGCTGCGCCGCACGCACGTGATCTGGGTCAAGGCGCGTCCCGAAGTCCACATGAAGCGCGTCATGGAGCAGGGCGACTTCCGCCCGATGGCCCGCAACCGCGAGGCGATGGCGGACCTCAAGGCGATCCTCGACGCGCGCGGGGGCGACTACGCCAAGGCCGAGGCGGAACTCGACACGTCCGACCTCGGCATCGCACAAGGCGCAAGCAGGCTCGCCGGGATTGCTCGCCGCCTGCTGGCGCCGGTCGCCCGCTGAGCATTGCCCGCGATCTTCCGCACGCGACCGGTACCCGCACACGATCAAGACAGGCCATGGCAGGTCTTCAGGACAACGGATTTCTGCCGCTTGCAACGCAGCGCCTCGAATACCGCATGATCGGGCCGCGGCCCGAGGAGCGCCCCACGCTTGTCCTGCTGCACGAAGGACTCGGCAGCGTCGGCCTGTGGGGAGATTTTCCCGACCGGCTTGCCGCCGCGACCGAGGCCGGCGTCTTCGTCTACTCGCGCGCCGGCTACGGCCATTCGAGTTCGGTGAGCCTGCCGCGCTCGCTTCGCTACATGCACGAGGAGGCGCTGACCGTGTTGCCAAATGTCCTCGACGCCATCGGCTTTCGGCGGGGACTCTTGGTCGGACATTCCGACGGCGCCTCGATCGCCGTCATCTATGCCGGGGGCGTTCAGGACCACCGCATTCGCGGGCTCGTCCTGATCGCGCCGCATTTCGTGGTCGAGGACGTTTCGGTTGCCGAGATCGCGCGGGCCAGGGCGGCCTTCGAGTCGGGGGGCATGCGGCGGCGGCTGGCGCGCTGGCACAGCGACGTGGTTGCCGCCTTCCGCGGCTGGAACGATGCCTGGCTTCATCCAGGATTTCGCACCTGGGATATCACGGAATATCTCGGCTATATCCGCGTGCCGATATTGATCATCCAGGGTGATCGCGATCCCTATGGGACGGCGCGCCAGATCTCGATCGCCCAAGAGGAGTGCTCCTGCCCCGTCGAGGTGACGATGCTCGCCGGCGTGGGCCATTCTCCGCATCGGGAAGCGGTGGATTCGACGGTCCAAGCGATCGCCGCCTTCGCCGACCGCCTGTTCAGGCTCCACGGCGAGGGGCGATTCGACAGGTTTGCCTAGTTCGCGGTTGGGCGCGCCGCTAGTACCCGGAATCACCATTCTGCGCAGACCACGATGCCGGCAAGTGACTCATCCGACTCTCGAATTCGTTGCCAGCACGAATCACGCAACTATGAAAGTGGGTACTAGCCCGAGGCAGCCAACCGGGCGCATGCAATTTTGGCTCGATCACGAACGCGGGAGTGAGCTGGCGCACCGGAAATATAATGCATATCATGGCCGGGACAGGAT
>DATBWJ010000422.1:0-7055 GCA_036514935.1 Xanthobacteraceae bacterium | reverse complement strand
CCGCGGGGGGAGGGCACCAAAAGGCGCAGCCGCGTTTTCGGTCCGAGGGCGCAGCCCAGGTCCCTCGGAGTGACGGTCGCGATGTTCGGCAACTTCCTCACGCCTCCACCGCCCGGCCCTTGAGCGCGAACAGCCCGCGCGGGCGCTTCTGAATGAACAGGATGATGAGCACGAGGATGGCGATCTTGCCGAGCACGGCACCGGCGTAGGGCTCGAGGAACTTGTTGGCGATACCGAGCGTAAAGGCGCCGACCAGCGTGCCCCACAGATTGCCGACGCCGCCGAACACCACGACCATGAAGGAATCGATGATGTAGCCCTGGCCCAGATTGGGGCTGACGTTGTCGATCTGCGAGAGCGCGACGCCCGCGATCCCGGCGACGCCGGAGCCGAGCCCGAAAGTGAGCGCATCGATGCGGCTGGTGCGGATGCCCATGACCGCGGCCATGTCGCGGTTCTGCGTCACCGCGCGCATTTCCAGGCCGAGCCGCGTGAACCGCAGGAGGCCGAGCAGCAGCAGGAACACCGCCAGCGTAAAGCAGATGATCCACAGCCGGTTGTAGGTGATGGTGATGCCGCCAAGCTCGAACGCCCCGCTCATCCAGGACGGCGCGCCCACGTCGCGGTTGGTGGGCCCGAAGGACGTGCGCACCGCCTGCTGCAAGACGAGGGAAAGGCCCCAGGTCGCGAGCAGGGTCTCGAGCGGGCGGCCGTAGAGGAAGCGGATGATGCCGCGCTCGATCAGCACGCCGAGCAGTCCGGCCACCAGGAACGCCAGTGGCACCGCCGCCACCAGCGAGTATTCGAACAGCGCCGGATCGTGCGCACGGATCAGTTCCTGGACCACGAAGGTGGTGTAGGCGCCGATCATAACCATCTCGCCGTGCGCCATGTTGATGACGCCCATGACGCCGAAGGTGATGGCGAGGCCGATGGCGGCGAGCAGGAGCACCGAGCCGAGCGAGAGCCCGTACCAGGCATTCTGCACGGAGTCCCACATGGCGAGTTGCGCGTCGATGGCGCCGACGGCATCGGCCGCCGCGCGCTTGAGGCGGTCCGGCGTGGCCTCGGGCAGCGCCGCCAACAGCGCGCGCGCGTCCTGGTCGCCGCGTTCGCGAATGACGGTGACGGCATCCATGCGCTCGGAAAGCGGGGCTTCGGCGAGATGGAGCACGACGGCCGCGCGCGCCTCGGTCAGGGCGCGCTTGATCCTAGAATCGCTCTCGCGGCCAATGGCTGCGTCGAGGGTTTTGAGCGCGCCCGCATCGCGTGACTTGAACACGGCCTGCGCGGCCTCGAAACGCCGGCCGGGATCGCTGGAGAGCAGCGTGAGCGCGCCGAGCGCGGCGTCGACGGAGCGGCGCAGCCGGTTGTTGAGGCGCACCGGCTTGAGGGCCGCGGGTGCGCCCACGGCGGGCCGGCCGGTCGCCGCGTCGATGAGCTCGCCGGACTTGGCGCGGATATAGACCTTGCGGTCGCCGGGGCTGAACGCCAGGCGTGCGTCCTGAAGCGCCTCGATCACCTGCGCCGCCCGCGGATCGCCGCTCGCCGCCACCGCGCTGATCGCAGCGTCGGTCTCGCTGAAGGAGTCGGCGGCAAAGCGTGCCACCGCCGCTTCGTAGCCTTGCGCGCGCGCCGCGCTCGCGCCGATGAGCACGACGGCGGCAATGAGCGCAACGATGCGGGTAAGAGCACGCATTTCAAACGTCCCCGGCATGGCGTCTTGTTGGGAGGCGGCACGGCGCCGCCTCCGATGTCGGCGGTCAGCGCGACGCTAGCTGCCGCATTTCCTGGTCTTGGTGTTGTAGTTGCCGCACTTGAGCGTCACCCAGTCGGCGACCAGGTCCTTCGAGCCTTCGAGGTAGGGCGACCAGGCCTCCCCGGGCACGAGGCCCTCGGTCTTCCACACCACGTCGAACTGGCCGTCGTCCCTGACCTCGCCGATGAAGACCGGCTTGGTGATGTGATGGTTGGCGAGCATCTTCGACATCCCACCCGTGAGGTTCGGCGCCTCGATGCCCGGCAACGCGTCGATCACCTTGTCGGGATCGGTGGTGCCGACCTTCTGCACCGCCTTCACCCACATGGCGAAGCCGATGACGTGGGCCTCCATCGGATCATTGCTGACACGCTTCGGATTCTTGGTGAACGCCTTCCACTTGGCGATGAACTCCTTGTTGGCCGGCGTGTCGATCGACTGGAAGTAGTTCCAGGCCGCGAGATGGCCGATGAGCGGCTTGGTGTCGATGCCGGCAAGCTCTTCCTCGCCGACCGAGAAGGCGACCGACGGGATGTCCTTCGCCTTGACGCCCTGGTTGCCGAGTTCCTTGTAGAACGGCACGTTGGCGTCGCCGTTGATGGTGGACACCACTGCGGTCTTCTTGCCCTCGGAGCCGAACTTCTTGATCGCCGCGATGCGGGTCTGCCAGTCGGCATGGCCGAACGGCGTGTAGTTGATCGAGATGTCCTCGGGCTTGACGCCCTTCGACTTGAGGTAGGCTTCGAGGATCTTGTTGGTCGTGCGCGGATAGACGTAGTCGGTGCCTTCGAGCACCCAGCGCTGGACCTTTTCCTCCTTCATCAGATAGTCGACGGCAGGGATTGCCTGCTGGTTGGGCGCAGCGCCGGTGTAGAAGACGTTGCGCTCGCTTTCTTCGCCCTCGTACTGCACCGGGTAGAACAGGATCGAGTTGAGTTCCTTGAACACCGGCAGCACCGACTTGCGCGACACCGAAGTCCAGTTGCCGAACACCACTGCGACCTTGTGCTTGCTGATGAGTTCGCGCGCCTTCTCGGCAAAGAGCGGCCAGTTCGAGGCGGGATCGACCACCACCGGCTCGAGTTTCTTGCCAAGCAAGCCGCCCTTCTTGTTCTGCTCCTCGATGAGCATCAGCATCACGTCCTTCAGCGTGGTCTCGCTGATGGCCATGGTGCCGGACAACGAATGGAGAATGCCGACCTTGATCGTGTCCTGGGCGCCGGCCGGCAGTGCTGTGAAACCCAGGGCGAGACCGGCCGCCGCGCCCAGCCAGCGGCGGGAGAGCGGTCGGCCCGCAAGCTTAGAATTCGTTGTAAGCATCGCAAATCCTCTGGTTTGACACTGAGGAACGCGCCCCCGGCAGCCGTTCCCCCACGCGCTCGGTCGGCAAAGTTCGTGCCAATGCCGGTGGACTCATAAGACATTGGTTTGGCGGCCGATTTGCTCTAGCTTCGGAGCTGGCGAGTCCGCTGCCGGCGCCGGCTGCTGGATTGTTGGGCAGTCTGTCTATTTCTTATGCAAACATCGCGCGCGATACGGATCCTGCCTGTTTTATGGTCAGGTGTCGGCCGCCGCGGCCCCGCGCGTGAGGTGTCTGCGCCAACGAAAGGCCACGGTGATCAGCGGCCCTCGTCCGGCCAGGGCGACAGAATGAGGGCAGGCGCGTTTGGCGGATCGCCGGCGCGCGTGATCGCAGGCAGGCATTGGCCCCGCCGACGGCAAGGCCGGCCGTCGGCTCAATAGCCGACGGTGAAGCGCCGGCGGATGTGGCGGGGATGTTCCAGCTCGTCCACCAGGGCGATGGCGAAATCCGCGATCGAAATGCGGCTCTTGCCGTCGCCGCCGACCAGCAGCTCGTCCCCGCCCAGCCGGAACTTGCCGGTGCGCTCGCCCGGCGCGATCACGGCCGAGGGCGAGACAAAGGTCCATTCGATCTCGCGCTCGCCGCGCAGGGCGGTGAGCGCCGTGCGCCCGGCCTCGGCCTCCGGCTTAGCCACCGCGGGGAATTCGGGCGTGTCGACCAACGCAACGCCCGGCCTCACCTCCAGCGAGCCGGCGCCGCCGACCATGATCAGCCGCCTGACACCCGACGCCCTGACCGCGCCGAGCAGCGCCAGCGGATCGAACATGCGAAAGCGCACCGAGCTGATGATGGCGTCATGACCGCGCAGCACGGCGGCCAGCCCGTCGGCATCGGCGATGTCGCCGCGCGTTGCGGCTACGCCCGGCGCCGGCGCGATCCGTTCCGGGTTGCGGGCGATGGCGGTCACTGCGTGGCCGCGGGAGACGGCCTCTGCCAGGATTTGGGAGCCGATGTTGCCGCTGGCCCCGATCAGCGCGACTTTCATGGAATCGATCTCCACGGGTGAAATCACCCACGCACGGCCTCATACACGATCAGGAAAGTTCCCGCTACCGGCACCCGCGCGCGCGTCCATTGCGGCGCGCGCATCGCGGAGGCGGACGGTCAGGCCGCCTGATGACCGGGGACGCCGGAATGCGGGGTCTCGCCGCCGCGCAGGCGTTGCTGGTGGCGCGCCGCCATGTCCGCCTCTGCGCGGGCCACCACGTTGTCGGCGTCGTCGAATCGCTTGAGCATGGTCACGCCCGCCGAAGCACCGGTGACGATCGTTTCGCCGGAGAAATGGATCTGCAGATCGGCGATGAGGCGCTCGATTGTCAGCGCCTTGGCGCGGGCGTCAATCTCACTGAGGTTCCACAATAGCACGGCGAACTCGTCCTCGCCGTAGCGGGCGATGATGTCGGAGGCGCGGTGCTCGCGCACGATTGCCGCGGACCCCGCCAGCAGCACAGCATCGCCCGCCAGCCGCCCGTGGCTCTCGCAGACGCTCTTCAGGCTGTCGAGCGCCACGAACATGACCGCGACGCTGGTGCGGTAGCGGTTGGCGTAGACGAGCGCGCGCTTGAGCTCGCGCTCAAAACCGCGCCGGTTGAGGATGTTGAGCAGGGGGTCGGTCTCGAGCTTGGCTTCGAGCTGCCGGATCTTGTCGCGGGCAGCGGCCAGCTCGCCCTCGAGGTCGCGCACCCGCTGGCGCAGGCCGCTCGACAGGAGATGCACGAGTTCGGGCATGATCGCCCTCCCCTTGCGCCCGGCGGGGCACACCGCCGCGGCGCGCGCCGCTGGTGCTGAACCCCAAGACCCTAATTGCTCGATCTAAACGCGTATCTTTGTAGAATTGCTAACGAACCGGTATTCACGCCAGCGTCCTTACCAATTCGCTGCCAACGGCTGGCATGGTGGAGCGCGGGTTAACAGGCGAAGAGATGAGCCCGGACACCGTCAGTGCGGCCGGCTTCATTGACGGCGTTGGTCGAGTTGATACGATGGCGGTGCATTTGATAACGCACGTAATGACGGCAGGAGCGAATTAGTGGCAGAGAACTACAGCTTTTCAGTCATTCTCGAACCGCAGCAAGGCGGGGGCTTCACCGTGCTTGTCCCGGCCTTGCCTGAAGTGATCACCGAAGGTGACACCGAGCAAGAAGCGCTTGCCAACGCCGAGGAAGCGATCCGGGCCGTGCTCGAATATCGACGCGATCACGGTCTTCTCATCCCCTCCGACGCTCATCCAGAAGTTCGCCGTGTGACTGTGGCCGCTTGACTATGAGCGGCGGACGGCTGCCTGTTGCGACCGGCAAGGATGTCGTCGGCGCATTGAAGAACGCGGGGTTCGTCGTCGATCGCATTGTTGGCAGCCACCATGTCATGGTGTTTCCGAACGACCCGGCCCGCACCGTGACGGTGCCGGTGCACGCTGCCCGCGATCTCAAGCCCGGGACTCTGCGTTCGATCATCAGACAAGCCGGCCTCACCACGGAAGAGTTCA
This sequence comes from Xanthobacteraceae bacterium, assembly GCA_036514935.1. GTDB lineage: Bacteria > Pseudomonadota > Alphaproteobacteria > Rhizobiales > Xanthobacteraceae > DATBWJ01. Next base: position 1,448 of record DATBWJ010000422.1, on the reverse strand, counting down.
CCAAGCTGCTGTAGCGCCGGGCGGAGGAGCTTGTGGACGGCCGTACCGGTCACGCCCCATCGCGCTTCGCGCGGCCGGGCGGCGATGCCAAGCCAACGCCACGCCTAACTTGGTGTTGCTTGACGATTGGCGGTCCAGCGATGGGCGTGCTAACATGTACACAATAACACACATCATATGAGTCCGATGGCTTCAGCAACATTTACTGTCCGCGTCGAGCCAGCCGTAAAGAAGCGGCTGGAGAAGCTCGCCAAAAGCACCGGTCGCAGCCGGTCATTCCTTGCGGCCGAGGCTCTGAGCGAGTACCTCGACGTGAATGAATGGCAGGTCGAGGGCGTCAAGAAAGCCGTCGGTTCGCTCGATCGCGGCGAGGGCGTCCGGCACGATGAAGTCAAGCAGTGGGTCAATTCATGGGGTCGTAAACGCGAACGTCAGGCTCCTAAGCGCGCCACCACATGAACATCATCTGGTCGCCACAAGCGATCGACGACCTTGCTTCTGTGAGAGCGTATATCGCGCAGGACGATCCGGCCGCTGCGCGGCGCGTCGTGCTCCACATCGTCCGCACTATCGAGCAATTGTTGCCGGACAACCCACACCTGGGTCGGCCGGGCCGCGTGCCCGGGACGCGTGAATTCGTCATTGCCAAGACGCCCTACATCGTTCCCTACCGCGTGCATCGCGGACTTCTCCAAATCCTGCGGGTCTATCACGGTGCACGTCGTTGGCCTGAGCGGTTTTGAAGGCCGCCCGCCGGAGGCGGTCACGCTTTGTCGCGCTTCACCCGACCCAGCCGCGCCGGCCATCGCGTCTGTGCCCACCGGGTCACGATCGTTGTCGCACGTATTGTCCCCATCGGCGGGGGCTGCCAGCCCGGCGTGCCGCCTCTGGCGCTATGCTGATGCTCCTGCGGCTGCCCTTTCGACCGGTCTCGGGGCTCCGATCGTTCCCGCGCGCCGGCTTCGCGATGCCCGCGCTCCTTCGCCTGCGTCGTGGAGCATCGCGTTTATTGGCGGTCCCGGCAGGACTCGAACCTGCGACCTTCGGTTTAGGAAACCGCTGCTCTATCCGGCTGAGCTACGGGACCGTGCCAACTCGCCTGCCCGGTCAGCGGCCCGGTGGGCCGCAGGGAGCCCACGCGGCCACGGCCAAAAGCAGGCGCTCACCCATAGAGACCAAAATCTCGACCGCTGTCCAGGTCGCCGCCAGGTTGCCTGAGCCGGACTCACGGGGCTTGAATTCGGCCAGGCGCTGCGTTTGGCTTCGCCAGCAAGTGCCGCGGAGGGGGCCATGCCAGGTCCTTGCCAGTGCCGGGTTGTCGCGGCGATCGCCGGCTACGTGCTGCTGGTGGCGCCCGCGCATTCGCAAGGACGCATGGCGACCAAGGGCTTTGCGTGCCGGTCGGAGGCTTCGTTCACCGCCACGGTCGCCGCGGCTATCGACGGGCG
>DATBWJ010000421.1:0-24450 GCA_036514935.1 Xanthobacteraceae bacterium | reverse complement strand
AGTAATTCACACCCCGAAGTTTTTCCAGTTTGGCAGATCAAAATTCAGGGTTGACGATGTTGACACAACCAGCACCGGTGGTTGACGCCACCCCGCGTGCCGTCATGTGGTCGATCACCCAGATCGCCGAACGCGACGGGGTGTCGAAGCAGGCTATTTCCAAGGCCGTCAAGCGGCTAGTCGGGCACAGCGGGCTCACCGTCGAGCGCGATGGCCGGGGCCGTATCGAGGCTGTCAACGTCGCGCTCTACGATCACCTGCGCGGCCAATATCGCGACCCGTCGAAGGACCAGCGCCCGCCGTCACCATCGTCGAACGGCAAGTCCGGCGGTAACGCTAACGAGAGGGTTGCCGACAGCCTCGATGAAGCCTCGCGCCAGCGCGCCTGGCTCGCGGCCGAACGCGAGCGCATCGCTCTTGCCGAGGACAAGGGCGAGTTGCTGCGCGCCACCGGCGTCGCCGATGCGCTGGTGTCGGCCGGTGCCGATATCGCGAATATCCTTGATCGTGGCGTCAACGCGACCGACGATCTGGCGGCCGCGGTGGCGCGCGACGGCGCCCATGGGTTGCGCGTCGGCTTGAAGAAGCTGTTCAGCCGCATGCGCGGCGACATCGCCGAGACCTTGGCCAAGGTCGCCGGCGAGGAGCCGACCGGCGAGACCGAACAGATGCCGCAACAAGCCGCCGAGGCGTTGGAGTGAACGCGCTGCCGTCGAACCTGCCCGGCCATCCGAATCCGCGCAAGTTCATCTATCAGTCGCTGGCCGACGCCATCCGGCCGCCTGAGCGGTTGCCGTTCACGCAGTGGCTGCCGCGCAACATCGTGTTGGTCGACGGCCCGAGCGCCGGTGAGCCGTGGTCGGCCGAAGGTGCGCCTTATCTGGTCGAGATCGCCGAGTGTCTGTCCGACGATCACCCGTGCAACTTGGTAACGGTGCGCAAGTCGGAACAATCGGCCGCCTCGATTCTGGCGCTGTCCTGGTGCCTCTACATCGCTGATCGCGAGCCGGCTAATACGCTGTACGGTGTGCCCGGCATCGACAATCTGCAGAAGCTCAACGGGCAGAAACTGCAGCCGCTGATCGACGCCTGGCAGAAACGCATCGGCCGCACCGTCATCGTGCCGCAGACCTCGCGTTCGGGCCGGGGATCGACAGCCTACGAGAAGCGTTTTTCCGGCGGCTTCCTCTCGCTCGCCAACGCCAACGCGGTGATGGACCTCTCGATGGTCACCGCGCGCAAGGGTGTCAAAGACGAGTTGTCGAAGTGGCAGGAGATCCCGGGCTTCGGCAATCCAGAACGGCTTTTCTTCGGTCGCTTCACCGCCCACCGCCGCACCAAGGACTGGAAGATACTCGAAATCTCGACGCCCGAGGTCGATAGCGGCGACGAGTTGGCGGAAGCCGAAGGCCATTGCCGCATCGATCGCTCGTTCCGCAAGTCGGATCAGCGTTTCTGGAACTGCATCTGCCCGGAATGCGCTACGACGTTTGTGCACGCGGAAGATCGCCTCAAGATCGACCATGCCCACCCGCACCGCACGGTCTATCCCTGCCCGGCCTGCGGCCACGACATCTCGGAAGCAGAGCGCGTCATCGCGTTGTCGCTCGCCGCTGGCGCGCACTGGAAACCGACCTGCGATGTTCCGGATCATCCGGGCTTTCATATCGACGCCTTCATCTCGAAGATGATGAGCTACGAGGCCATCGCCGAGGATGTGATCGCGGCCAAAACCGAGATCGAAAAAAAGGCGATCGCCAATCTCGTTTTCGCCAAGCCCTACAAGTTCCGCGGCGACGCGCCCGATCACGTTCGCCTGCTCGCCCATGTCGAGAAACATCTCAAGCGCGGCCACGTGCCGCCGAAAGGCCTGATCCTCACGGCCTTTGCCGACGTGCAGATGCGCGGCATCTGGCTTGAGGTGATGGCGACCGCGCCCAACCGGGAAACCTGGTGCGTCGACGCGCTCTACATCGACGGCGACACCGCCGATCATAACGGGCCGGTGTTCCAGCAATTAAAGCGCGAGACCATCGACCGCGACTTCCCCGACGCCTTCGGCCGCCTGCGCCGGCTCGACGCGCTCGGCATCGATAGCGGCTATCGCGCCCACATCGTCTATGCCTGGGTGCGCAACAACCAGCGCGCCCATGCCGACACCGGCCGCGATCTGATCCTGGCCACCAAGGGCCTGAAAGGTTGGGGCCGCCCGGCGCTCGGCCAGCCGGCGCTGGTCGACATCGATCTCGGCGGCAAGAAGATCGCGCAAGGCGCCAAGGTCTGGGGCATCGGCACCTGGCCGCTCAAGGTCACGGTGTACGGCGATCTGCGCCAGGAGGTGCCGCCGCCGCCCAACGTGCCGCTGCCGCCCGACGGCTACTGCCACTTCGGCGACTGGTGCGACGAGAATTACTTCAAGCAGCTCACCGCCGAGGTGCTGGAAGACATCAAGTTCCGCGGCCGCGTCACCTCGCAGCGCTGGACCAAGACGCGCGACAATCATTTCCACGATTGCCGCGTCGGCAACGTGGCGCTGACCGATTATCTCGGGCTGTCGTCGACCACGCCGGAACAATGGGTGGCGCTGGCGCAGGCGCGCGGTCTGCCGCCCGAGCTGACCGAAGTCACGCTGTTCACGCCGCGTCCGCTGGCGCTGACCCATGCCAGCGCCGCGGCGCCAGGCGAGATCAAAAAGAAAAAAGCGCACGAGCGCGAAACCGCGCCGCAGTCCTCGCCCGATGCCGGTTGGCTCAAGGGCTACGACGTAAAATTCTAGAGGCGAGCATGGCAACGACGTTGACCCAGTCGGACATCGACAAGCTCGAAAAGGCCATCGCGCGCGGTGTGCTGCGCGTCGAATACGCGCAAGGCTCGGTGACCTATCAGTCTATCGACGACATGCTCAAGGCGCTGGCCTACGCCAAAAACGCCATCGCCGCGGCGAGCGACAAGCAGACGCCGTCGACGCTGGCCGTGTTCGATCGGGGTTGAGCGGTCATGGACCTTAACCTGATCGAGCGCACGATCGCCCGGGTGTCGCCGACTTGGGGCCTCCATCGGCTCGGCGCCAAAGTCGGGCTCGAGCAGGCGCGCGTGGCGGCGCGCGCCTTCGACGCCGCCCGCCGCGACCGCCGCACCGACACCTGGCGCGCCACCGGCGGCTCCGCCAACGCCGAGCTGGCGCCCTCGCTCAGCCTGATCATGCGCCGCTCGCGCGATCTCTGCCGCAACAACGAATGGGCGCTCAACGGCAAGCGCAAATGGGTCGCCCATCTGGTCGCCACCGGCATCACGCCGCGGCCGGACGTCGATGAGCCGAAGGCTAAGAAGGTCGCCGTCGACGCCTGGAATTCATTCTCGGACAACTGCGATCCGGAAGGGCTGACCGATTATTACGGCCTGCAGGCGCGGCTCGCCGGCGAGGTGTTCGAGGGCGGCGCCGCCTTCCTGCGCTGGTATCTGCGCCCGCCGGAATTCGGCCTCAAGGTGCCGCTGCAATGCGAGGTGCTGGAGCACGATTTTCTCGACACCAACAAGGTCGAGGTACTGAGCGGCGGCAATGTCGTGGTGCACGGCGTCGAATATGACGGCTACGGCCGCCGCGTCGCCTATTGGCTGTTTCCGGTGCACCCGGGCGAAATCGCGCTGATCAGCCGGCATTCGTTTCAGTCCGAGCGTATCCCGGCCGAACAGCTCGATCACGTCTTTCGCGTCGATCGCGCCGGCCAAGTCACCGGCGTGCCGTGGCTGGCGCCCGCCATGCTGCGGCTGCGCGATGCCGCCGACTACGAGGAAGCCGAGCTTGTCCGCAAGAAGATCGAGGCCTGCTTTACGGTGTTCGTGCGCCGCACCGGCTCGGGCGTCACCGGCGTGGCGCAGTCGGTCGATCAGTCGACCGATTCGAAAAACCGCAAGCTGGAGAAGATCGCGCCCGGCCTGATCGCCTATGTCGAAGGCGACGGCGACATCACCACCGCCTCGCCGCGGCCTTCCGGCGATGGCGGCCATATGGATCGCCAGCTGTACGCTTACGCCGCCGGCATCGGGCTCACCTACAGCCAGGTCTCCGGCAATCTGTCGAACGTCAACTTCACCTCGCTGCGCGAGGGTAAGCTCGACTTCTGGCCGGTGCTCGACCAGGCGCAGTGGAACATGATGATCCCGCAGGCCTGCCGGCCGGCTTGGCGGCGCGTCATGCGGGCGGCGGCCGGCCGCGGCTTGCAGGTCTCGCCCGAGACGCCCGCCAAATGGTCACCGCCCAAGCGGCCCTGGGTCAATCCGGCCGACGATCTCAAGGCCGCCGCCGGCGAGCTGGCGCTCGGGCTCGAATCCTGGGCCGAGATGGTGACCGCGCGCGGCTACGATCCGCAGGAATTGCTCGACGAGATCAAGCTGTGGGGGCCCAGGCTGAAGGAAGCCGGGCTCTCGCCCGGGGCGGCGCCCGGGCTCGCCGGGCTCAACGGCGGGACAGACGATAAGGATAACGACGGCAAGGATCCGGCAAATGGCAAAGCAAACGACAAAAAATCTTAAAGTAGCGGCGGCTGGCGACCAGGTGATGCTGCCTATGCAGGCGCGCGCTGGCACCGAAACCGATCCGGGCGCGGTTATCGATAAGAAGTCTGTGGATGTCGAAAAGAGAACGTTCGACATTGTCTGGACCACCGGTGCCGAAGTGAAGCGCATCGATTGGTGGACCGGCGAGCGCTTCGTCGAAATGCTGGAGGTCTCCAAGGAGGCGATCCGGCTTGACCGGCTGCAATCCGGCCGCGCGCCGGTGCTCAACGCCCATGCCCACTATGAGCTGAACGATGTTATCGGCGTGGTGGAAGGGGATTCGATCAAAATCGAGAGCGGCGTCGGCCATGCGCGCGTGCGCATGTCGGGGCGCGAGGACGTGGCGCCGCTGCTCGCCGATATTCGCGACGGCATCATTGCCAATATTTCATGCGGCTACATCGTGCACGCGTACCGCGAAGAGCTGCGCGAGGGCGTGACCTACCGTATCATGACCGATTGGGAGCCGATGGAGATTTCCTTCGTGCCGGTCGCCGCCGACGGCGAAGCCGCCAAGCGATCTGCGCCGCAGGGCGCCACCTATCCCTGCCAGGTCTTGCGCGTGCCGGCGGCCGAACCGCCTTTGCCGGCGCCGGCAAACGGCCAGGCCGGTCTGGCGCGCATGCGCATGCGCCAGCGCGCGATCGAGCCCGCCAAGGAAGCCGCCAAGTAAGTCTTTCGCTTTCGTTCACGACGCCCGCCTGCGCTCCCGCCGGAGCCGCAGGGATCAGGCCAATTCGCTCCGGCACATCCCGAAGGGAATCCTCCCATGAAGTCCGCGAAACGTTTTGGCCTGATGCTTGCGCTACCGCTTGCCATCGGGCTGTTCGCTTTGTTCGCCTTGAGTCCCGAGGCGCAAGCGGCCACGGCTTATGCCGCACCGCATGCCGACACCGGCCTGCTGTCGTTGGCGCATGCCGCCAATCTCGTGCTCGCCGTCGGCGCCGACGCGCTGCGAGCGCAGCACGCCGATTATGTCGCTCGCGCGAGCGCCAAGATCGCCGAGGTCAAGGACGGCCTGCCGGCCGCCGACGTCACCCGCATCGAAGGCGAGCACGCCGCGCTGGTGCGCGATGTCGCCACCATCGCCACCGCGCTGGCGACCGCCGAACGCGCGCCGCCCGTCCCGCCGGCCAAGCCCCCGACGCAGACCGCGCAAGGCTGGAGCGGCGAGGATATCGGCAAGGTCACCGCGCGCGCCAAGGCCTTCGGGCTTTCCGCCGACGATGCCACTACCGTCATGGCCGATGTTGCGGTCCGCACCCTCGAGCAGGCCACCGATCGGCTGCAGAGCATGGCCGCGGCCAAGACCTCGCCGCGGCAAAATCCGCATATCACGATCACCCGCGACGTCGGCGATACGCTGCGCACCGCGGTCGAGTCCTCGATCGTACTGCGCGCCAATCCGCAGGCGCTCCGAGCCGATGCGCCGGAACGCGAAATGGCGCGCGCCTATCGCGGCATGTCGTTGATGGAAGTCGGCCGCGTCTTCATCGAGGAATCGCAGGGCATCAAGCTGCGCGGTCTCGACAAGCGCGAACTGGCCGGCGCGCTGCTCGGCATGAACACCCGCGCCGCCGGCATGCATTCGACCTCCGACTTCGCCAATCTGCTGGCCAATGTGGCGTCCAAGCGCTTGCGCAGCGCCTACGAGGCCGCTCCGTCCGATTGGAAGAAGCTCGGCCGCCAGTCGAATAACCCGGACTTCAAGGAAAAATCCGTGGTGCAGCTCTCGTCTGCCCCGGCCTTCAAGAAGGTGCGCGAAGGTGCCGAGTTCACCTATGGCGGTCTGACCGACGGCGTCGAGAAATATGCGCTCGCCACCTACGGCCGCATCATCGCCATCACCCGGCAGACTTTGATCAACGACGATTTGGGTGCCTTCGACCGGCTGCCGACTCTGCTCGGTCGCGCCGCCGCCGACTTGGAGGCCGACACGTTCTGGGCGATTCTGTTGGAGAACCCCAACATGAATGACGGCGACCCGCTGTTCCACGCCAACCATGGCAATCTGTTGAGCGCAACGGCCATCGACGAGACCAATCTGGCGCTGGCGGAGAAGGCGCTGGCCGATCAGCGCGGTCTCGCCGCCAAGGCCGCCGACCGTCCCTATCTCAATCTGCGCTCGAAATACTTGGCGGTCGGCAATGCCAAGAAAGTCCAGGCGCAAAAAATGTTGACCGCCGTGCAAGCGACGGCGACCAGCGGCGTCAACCCGTTCTCGAACGCCATGGAACTGTTGGTCGAAGCGCGCATCACCGGCAACAAGTGGTTTACGTCGGCCGACCCTGCGACCATCGACACCATCGAATACTCCTATCTCGAAGGTGAGCAGGGCGTGTTCACCGAACAGCGCATCGGCTTCGAGGTCGACGGCATCGAGGTCAAGGGCCGCCTCGACTTCGCTGCTCATGCGATCGATTGGCGCGGCATGGCCTACAACCCCGGCGCCTGATTGCGCTCTTAGCTTGGTCGCATTTTCTACGGCGAACCGGTTTCCGCTTCGCCTGAAAATGCTCCAACCGAAACTGCGGGGCCGGCGCGTGCCGGTCCCGTCGCGACCTCACCTCATTCCGCAGATTTATGGCTAGGAGCCACCGATGAAAAACTATCTCCACCCCGGCGAATCGATCGACGTCGTGACGTCGGCCGGCGGTTACACCTCCGGCAACTTCTATGTGCAGGGCCTGATCGCCGGCGTGGCGCTCAACACCTCGCTCGAAACCGAGTACAACGTCCTCAAGACATGCGGCGTGTTCGAACTGCCCAAGACCACCGGCCAGGCCTGGACGCTCGGCCAGCAATTGTATTGGGATCCGTCGACTTCGAAGTTCACCACCACGCCCGGCGAATTGACCTCCTACGGCGCGGCGGCGGCTGCTGCCGCCTCTGCCGACACCGTCGGCGAAGTCAAGATCGGCGGCGGCGTGCCGGTTGCCTTCGGCCCGATCGGCCAGCAGGCGGCGGTCGCCGACCTGACCGAGAATGCCGGCGCCCTCGGCGGCACCAGCGACGGCAATCTGCCGAGCCTGACGCCGACCGCGGTCACCACGGCGGCGCTGACGGCGACCAATCCGGCGGCGCCAACGGCCTATTCGGCGCATGCCTCCGGCTCGACGCCGGTGACATCGAACGCGGCGACCGATCTCGATACGACGGCCGCGGCCTTGGCGACGCTCGTCGGTGAGGTCGCGACTTACGAAACGGCAATCAGTGCGCTTGTCGCCGACGTGGCCGCGCAAAAGGCGGAACAGGACAAGCTGGTCACCGACCTTGCCGCCGCGGTCGCGGCGATTCGCGAGGTGGCGGCCAAGACCAACGCCGCGCTCGCCAAGCTGCGGCTGGCCGGCGTGATCGAAGACGCCTGAGTCTAGCGTCCGATCGCCAAGGTTAACGCATCATGAGCATCTTCGGCGGGCTCCCCGACATCTTCACCGAAACGCTCGGCGAGCCCGTCCTCTATACGCCGGCCGGCGGCTTGGCCGTCACCATCAACGCCATGGTGGTCGACGAGCCGCTGCTGGCGAACTTCGAACACGCCGACCAGACCGCCAACAAGACCGTCGCTTATGTGCGCAGCGACGACGTGGTCGGCGTCAAGCAAGGCGACGGCCTGGTCGAGACGGAAAATCCGGTCGGCGTCAACCGCAGCTTTCGCATCGTCGAGCCGATCCAACCGGACGGCAAGGGCATGACCTCGCTCATGCTTGAGTTGCTGGAGGGTTAAGTTGCTGCACGCCCGCACGCAAATCCGCGCCGCCGCCGCCGCCGAGCTGGCCGGCCTGCCGACCACGGGATCAAATGTCTTTCCCGGCCGCGTGCGCCCGCTTGCCAAGGGCACGGCGGCCGCGCTGTTCATCTATTCGCTGGAGGAAGACGCCGCGGTCGACGCCATGGCGTCCAGCATGGGCAAGCCGCCGGTGCTGGCGCGCCCGCTCACGCTGATCGTCGAGGGCCGTGTTTCGCTCGGCGGCGACGTCGATCCGGAAGACACGCTCGACCGGATCGCGCTCGAGGTGGAAACCCGGCTTGGGCCCTCGACGCTGGGCGGCCGGCTGCTCGAGCTGGCACTGGTGCATACCAAGCTGGAGATCATGGCCGAGGGCGACAGCATCCTCGGCGCGGTCTCGCTGCAATATCGCGCGCTCTACCGCACGGCGGAAGGCGCGCCGCAAACGCTGCTTTGATTTCTCACACCGCAAAGGATTTGATCCATGGTCGCTCTTACCATCACCGCCGCCAATGTCGTCTGGCAATCCGGTACCAAGCCGCTCTCCGACCAGGTGGCCGGCGAGGCCTTCATCGCCGGTGCCGCGATCTATCTCGCCGCCAACGGCAAATGGCTGAAGGCGCAGGCCGACGGTACCGCCATCGAGGCCGGTTCCGGTGGCATCGGCATGGCGCTGGCGACGGCGGATGCCCTCGGCGCCCGCATTTCGGTGGCGCTGCCCGGTGCCATCGTGGCGATCGGCGCGGGCGCCGCGGGCGTCGTCTACCATCCGGGCGGCACCGCCGGCAGCCTGGTGCCGACCGCCGATCTGGTTTCCACCAATAAGGTCACCGTCGCCGCCCTCGGCATCGGCACCAACCAAGTGCAGCTCGCCGGCGATTACAACGCCGGCAGCGTGCTCGCCTGACCCGCCTTCGCTTCGCTTCGGCGCGGCAAGTCCGCCATAGCGCTTTTTCATTTCAGATCAGCCAGGAGAGAAAACCATGTCCACCACCCACGGCAAGAACGGCGCCATCAAGGCCGGCGGCGCGGCCGTCGCCGAAGTGCAGGAATTCGCCGTCACCGAATCCGCCGGTACAAACGACGACACCGCCATGGGCGATACCGACGAAACCCATCTCGTCGGCATCAAATCCTGGAACGGCACGCTCAAATGTTCCTCCGATGCCTCGGATGCCGCGCAGCAGGCCTTGGCGGTGAGCGCGTCGATCGCGCTCGAGCTTTATCCCGAGAGCGCCGGTTCCGGTCAGGAAAAGCTGACCGGCACGGCGACCATCACCGAGGTGACGCGCAACGTCAACCGCAGCAACGTGGTCGAGCGCAACCTCAACTTCAAGGGCAACGGCGCCCTCACGCACGGCACGGTGTGATCATGAGCGTCATCGACCAGGTCACCGCGCACTACGCCGCCAACCGCCAGCAACATATCGACGTGCCGGAATGGGGCGTCGACGGCGTGCCGCTGCGCATCTATTGGGATCTGCTCACCGTCGACAAGCGCAAGAAGATTTTTGCCAACGAGCAAAACAGCGACGTCGATACCGTGGTCGCCATGGCCTGCGACGAGCAGGGCAACAAGATGTTCGATCTTGCCGACAAGGCCAAGCTCAAGGTCGCCGCCGATTCGGCGCTGCTCACGCGCATCGCCCGCAAGATGATCGGCATCGACCGCATCAGCGAGGCGATGGTCGAGGCCGCCGTAAAAAACTGACGCACGATCCGGCGCGCCATTTCCTGTTCGCGCTCGCGGATCGTCTCGGCAAGACCGTTTCCGAATTGTCGGCCGTGCTGACGCTGGAAGAAATGGTCGAATGGGAAGCCTATTTCCGCCTCAAGAAAGCTGACGCCTGATGGCCACCCGCGAAGACTACGACATCGTCCTGCGCGCCACCGACCGGACGCAAGGCGCCTTCGCCTCGGCGCGGGGCGGCGCCAAGGGGCTCGACAGCGCGGTCGGCATGCTGCGCGCCACGCTGGGCTCGTTCGGCATGGCGCTGTCGGGCGCCGCGCTGGTGAGCTTCAGCAAGGACGCGGTGACGGCGCTGGCCGATATCGGCTCAACCGCCAAGCGCGTCGGCGCCACCACCGATGCCGTGCAGGCCTTGCGCTTCCAGGTCAAGCAGGGCGGCGGCGATTTCAGGGACGCCGACACCTTCCTGCAGCGCTTTGCCGAGAGCGCTTCCAAGGCCGGCACCGGCGGCGGTTACCTGGCCAAGGTGTTCCACGCCAACGGCGTCGCGCTCAAGGATCAGAACGGCAACCTGAAAAGCTCGACCGAGCTGCTGACGGCCTATGCCCGGCTGGTCGCCAATACGACCTCGCACGAGGACAAATTGCGGCTGGCGCGCGAGGCCGGCGGCAAAGGCTCCGGCGCGCAAATGTTGGAGACGCTGGAGAAGATCGCGCGTTACGGGCTGCCTTCGGTCATCGCGGAGGCCAAGCGGCTCGGCGTCATCGTCGACAAGAACTTGATCGACAAGGCCGACGAGGTCGACAGGAAGTGGAAGCTGTCGACCGATCAAATGAGTGCGTATTTCAAGTCAGTTGCGGTCAGTGCAATTGGAGCTCTTCAAGAATTTAACGACAAGGCCTCGATTGCGGTCGCTTTGGATAATGGAACCGCCAATCTGAGGCAGTTGCAATATGCGATTGCGTTAGCGCGCAAGGCCGGCTCGCCAATCGATCCATCGTGGATTGCGCAGATGGAACGTCTGCTGGAAATGCAGCGGGAGCTTAACAAAGGCAATTTACCGGCGTTCCGCGGAGATGCAAAACAGACGGTGCTGCCGCTGGAAAACGACGCGCTCGAAAAGCAGATCGCTTCCATCCGCAAGCACGTCGCCGCCACCGAGGCCGATGCCTTTGCCGTCGACGCCACCGCCGGCGCGCAGGCCGAGCTGCGCACGCGCGCGCAGCTGACCGAAGCGGTGCTGAGTTCCGGCGTCGCCGTCGCCGGCAACTATGCCGCCGAAATCGACAAGATCGCCAAGCGCGCCGGCGCCGCCGCCGACATGCTGGCGGTGATGAATCTCAAGAGCGACATTCTGTTCGAGCGCTCGCAATTCGGCCGCAGCGACACCGAGCAGGCGATCGCGGCGCGGCTGCGCGCCGCCAAGCTCCCGATGGATGAAACGACCCAGTTTTGGCAGACGCAGATGCGCATCAACGCGACGCTCAAGACCAGCGAGGATCTGTCGATCAGTTTCGCCGACAATTTCGGCCAGGCCATGCTGCAGGGCAAGACGAGGACCGAGGCGCTCAATAATGCCGTCCGAAGTCTCGCCAGCAGTCTGATGAGCATGGGCTCGCGCCAGTTTGTGCAAGGGATTTTCGGTTTGGTCACGAGTTCCTTTGGCGGCGCCGGCGACCCCGGTGGCGCCGACGGCACCGGCTTCGATCTCGGCGGCTATACCGGTGCCGTCGGCCGCAACAAGATCGCCGGCGTCGTGCACGGCGACGAGTTCGTGGTCAACGCCGACGCCACCGCCCGTTATCGCGGATTGCTCGAAGCCATCAATGCCAGTCCGATCAGGGGCTATGAGGCTGGCGGTTTTGTCGGCTCTTCGTCGATCGCGGCCTGGAGCGGCGGCCCGGTCGCGGTCAACGTGCAACCGGTCGTCAGCGTGCATATCGAGAATAATTCCGGCCAGCAGGTCGCGGTCAGCCGGCAGAAAGCGCCGACCGGCTTCGATGTCGGTCTGCTGATCGAGGCCATCGACGGCGCCATGGCGCAGCGCCAGGCCGACGGCACCGGCTCGCATTCCAAAGTGCTGCGCGACCAATATGGCGTGTCGAGGAAATTCGCATGACCGCCAAGGCCTGGCCGGAAGTCATCCTCGGCCGCCCGGTCTTGCGCGCGGGCTTCAAATATCAGCGCCAGCCGGCGATCGAGCGCACCGAAATGGACGACGGGCTGGCGCGCGGCCGGCTCTATAACAGCAACCCGCTGGCGCGCGTGCCGTGCCAATTCGTGTTCGACGAATTCCAGGTCGCGTTCTACGAGGCCTGGCTGCAAACGGTCGCCAACCGCGGCGCCTCGTGGTTCACTGTCTATCTGCCGCTCGAGGGGGTGACCTACCGGCAGGTGCTCGCCCGCGTGGTCGGCGAGCCGCCGCGCCTGCCGTTCGCGGCGCTGTCCATGGTTGCCCAGATCGAATTCGAAATTCACGATTCGCTGATCCTGCCGGACGGCATCGTCGAGCTGGTGCTCGAATTCGGCGCGACCGGCGTGCAGGAAATGGACACCGCCTTGCAGGATTGCTCGCTGCAGCCGTTCTTCGATGCCTGGGCGGCCGGATTCCCGGCCTAGAGCATGAACCCGAAAAGTGGGAACCGGTTTTCAAATAAGATCATGCGCGAGAAAAATACCTAGCCATGCCCGGCGATCCGACACTCGACGAGGTCTTGCAGGAGGCTTACGCCTCGGCCTCGCCCGACAAGATTCTGATCGACACCATTTCGATCTATTACGACGGGCTGGTCGACGGCGAAGACAATCCGGCCGAGCTCTATCTGTTCAACGGCGAGAATTCCACCACGGTGAGCGAAGCCGGCGTGCCGATGCTCACCGCGCGCATCGAGGACGGCGCCGCCAGGAAAGCCGGCGAGCTGGTGACCTATCTCGGCATCTCGTTCAAGATCGTGCTGGCGCCGATGAACAATGAGCCGGTGGCTTCCGCCATGCTCACCGTCGACAGCGTCGGCCGCGAAATGAACGACGCGCTGGAAGCCGCCGCCAAGGGCGGCAAGGCGATCGAGGTGACCTACCGGCTCTATGTCAAGGGCCAGGAAACGGTCGGTCCGCAATCGCTTCCCCCGCGCAAATTCGTGTTCTCCGGCGCCGAGGCGGCCAACGCCTCGGTCAACGGCCGGCTCGCCTTCCTCGCCATCGGCAACAGGGCTTATCCCTTTGACAGCTATCGCCCCGAAAACTTCCGCACGCTGCAATTCGGCTGAGTTGCATTGGGCCGCCGGCCTGGTCGGCAAGCCCTATCGCTCCGGCGCGCGCGGTCCCGACGCCTTCGACTGCTGGGGCATTGTGCAGTTCGGCTGGCAGCAGCGTCTCGGCTTGAACGTGCCGGACGTTCGCTTGCGCAGCGCCGCGATGTTTCGCAGCGTGATGCGCGGTGGACACGTTGCAGTCGATGATGTCGAGGCTGTCGAGGTCGATGCGCCGGCCGAGCTCGATGCGGTCTACATGACCTCGCGCCAGCATCCGCATCATGTCGGCCTTTGGATTGCGCCCGACGCTTTGGGCGGCGTGCTGCACGCCATTGAAGGGGCCGGCGTCGTGTTCCAGCGCCGCGCCGATCTGATCGCGCATGGCATCGCGATCGTGAAATTCATGCGGCTCAAAATCTAATGGCGACGATCCACATCTTCACCAATATGGAAACGGCGGCGCCGCAGCAGGCCTCGCGCGTATTCCCGCGCCGCATGCGGCTGTCGACCGCCGCGCGCCGTTCCGGCCTCGATCCGCGCCGCGAGGTGCTGATCGCCCAGCGCAACGGGCGCTGGGTGCGCCAGCGCGATTGGTCGCAGACGCTGGTCGGCAAGAACGACGTGGTCAAATTTGTGGTGATCCCCGGCAAGGGCGACACGCTGCGCACGGTGGCGCTGCTGGCGGTGCTGGTCATGGCGGTTGTCGTTGCCGGGCCCTTGGGTGGCTCGGCTTGGCTCGCCGGCGCCGGGCTCGGATTAAGCGCCACTCAGGCCGGAGCCCTCATTATTGGCGGCGCCATGATCGCCGGCAGCTACGCCATCAACGCGCTGATCCCGCTGCCGCGCCCGGACGCGCCCGGGCTGTCATCCTTCACCGACGTCAATTCGCCGACCTACGCCTTCACGGCGTCGTCGCAGCAAAACCTGCCGCGTCTGGGCGGCAAGATCCCGGAATGGTTCGGCTATCATCGGGTCATTCCCGATCTGGCGGCCACCGCCTGGTGGGAATGGGCGGATGGCAAACAGACGCTGCATCAGACATTGTCGCTCAGCAATGGCGAGATCGAGGTCGACAAGATCGAGCTCGGCCGCACGCCGATCGAGACCTTCGAGGAAATCGGTTACGCCTTGTTCGGGCCTAATGTCACCGCCGATCTGTTCGAGGCCGAGGTCTATCAGGCCAATGACGTCGGCGGCATCGAGCTGACGGCGCCGAACGAGCTGGTGGCGCCCGATGACGGCGTGCGCGGACCGTTCACCGGCTTGCCGCCGGGCCAGACCGGCGCGCAATTCGGCCTCGATATCGGCTTTCCGCGCGGCTTGTTTCTGCAGGGCGGCGGCGGTGCGCTCACCGGCAAGACCGTGCAGTGGCGGGTCGAGGCGTGCGAGATCGACGACGCCGGCGCCGAAGTCGGCAGCTGGTTTAAGGTCGCCGACGAGACCTTTAATTCGACCCCCGGCTCCGGCAACACCTCGACGCCGGAGGCCGGCATCACCGGAGAATTCCGCGGCGGCGGCTATGCCACCAGCAACGATCTCAATTCGCCGCTGACGGTGTCCTACCGCTACACGCTGGCATCGTCTGGTCGCTATCAGTTCCGCGTCACGCGGCTCGACAGCAAGGATCTGACCTCGCTCGCCGGTCACGACCTGGCCTGGAGCGGGCTGCGCGGCTTTCTCGGCGATGGCGACTATGGCGACGTGACCATCCTGCAGATCGCCATCACCGCCACCGCCTCGGTCAACGATCGCACCGTGCGGCAGATCGCGGTCACCGGCACCCGCAAGCTGCCGACCTGGGATGCCGAGCTTGAAGAATGGACCGCTCCGGTCGCCACCCGCTCGATCGCCTGGGCCGTGGCGCATGTCATCAGGGGCGACAACGGCGGCCGTCAGCCGGACGAGAGTTTCGACCTGGAGGCGTTGCTGGCGCTGCACGCCACCTGGGAGGCGCGCGGCAATTATTTCGACTATTACGCCAGTTCCGCGCGCCCCCTTTGGGAAATGCTGCAGACGATTTTGCGCGTCGGCCGTGCGGTGCCCTATCGCCAAGCCCATATGATCCGCTTCTACCGCGACGCGCCGCAGACCATGCCGGCGGCTTCCTTCACGCGCGCCAACATCGCGCAGCGCAGCTTGAAGATTATGTACCGGCTGCCGGAGCCGGAAGACGACGCCGACGGCATCGAGGTCAAATACTTCGACCGCCGCACCTGGAACTTCAACACCCTGCGCAAATCCTTTGTCGGCGCCGGCGTGCCGGCGCGGCCGATCGCGCGTGCGCTCGACGGCTGCATCGAGGTCGATCGCGCGCAGGAAGAACTCGACTATTACGTCGCCGATTATACGCTGCGCCCGATCAGCGCCAGCTTCGACACCGAAATGGACGGCATGTATCCGTCCTACGGCTCGCTGGTGTTGATGCAGCACGACTCGCCGCGTTGGGGCTTGTCCAATCGCGTGCTCGATTGGGATGCCGCCAATCTGACGGTGACGCTGTTCTCGCCGCCGTTGTGGACCTTCGCCGATGGCGGCTGGTTCGCGCGCTTCCGCGATATCCGCGGCCGGCCGTCGGCGCAGGTGGCGATCGCCTCGGCGCCGACCAGCACCACCATCGTGCTGCAGGAGGCGCCGGTCTATGACGACGATACCGCGTTCGATTTCACGCTGTCTGATTCCGAATTGCTGCATGTCACGCTCGGCCGCAGCACGGATGCGCCCAAGCTGGCGCTGTTCAAGGAAATGACTCCCGGCCAGGGGCGCAAGTGCTCGGTCAAGGTCGTGCTCGAAGACCCGGCCGTGCACGTCAACTGAGTTCCTTACATCTCGCAAAAGTCAGCCGCTTAACGGCCGCGCCCGCGCGCGGCCTTGCGCAGGAATAAGCAATGTCCAGCATTCTCGAACTTGTTGTCGCCGCGGCGGAAGATATCCAGACCAAGCGCGACGAGATCGTTATCGATGCCGAGCGGCTCAATGACATCGTCAACGGCCCCTCTTCCGGTGCCGGCAGCACAACCGATGTGCTGTCGAGTATTGCATCCGGGACCGGGACGGTCAGCGGCGATCTCACCAACGCCGGCGGTTTGGCGGCCGCGCAAGACGGCAACGTCGTCCAGGCCGCGGCCGCCTGCGCCGCGCGTACCGTCTCGGCCTCCGGCTATAGCAACGCCATTCGCTGGGATTGGGGTGCCGGCGTCACCAAGAAGATCGGGCGCATCCGCATCCATGCGCCGAGCGACGCGGCGATTCTCGGCGGCGTTACGGCTGGCACGACCTTCAAGCTGCGCGGATCGGCCGACGGCGCGTCCTGGGTCGATCTCTATGTTGCGGCGGCCGCGGTCGGCGCCGCGGGCGAAGAAATCGACATTTCCTCCGGCATCACGACGACGACCGCCTATCGTCATCATGAATTGAATTTCAGCGGCAACGGCACGACTGCGATCGCGGTCGCCGAAACCGAGCTGTTCGAGATCGTGACCGTCAAAGCGGTCGCGAAGCTCCTGGCCGACGCCGACGCCACGCTGCGCTCGAAATGGCCGGCGCCGCTCACGCTGGCGCTGGACTTCGACGATGCCACCGGGGCTGGACCTGCCGCCGGCGAATTCCGGCTCGGCTCGGCGCCGCAGAATACCTCGGTCGTGTTGCGCGTCAGCGAAACCGATGCCGGCGCCGTGTCGGCGATCGGCCGGCTCGACGCCGCCGGCCGCTCCAGCAACCCGGTCATGGGCGACGTGCTGATCGTCAAATATGGCGACAGCACCAAATGGCTGATCGCGGAATATACCGCGATCGTCGACAATGCCGCCGACCGCGACATTACGATTGCCATCAACGATTTCAGCGCGGCCAATCCGTTTACCGATGGCGATCCTTGCCTGGTGTCCTTTCTGCCGGCGGCCGACAATCTCATCGACCACCACCAAGCATGTCAACGGCGCCGCCTTGGCCGCGCTGCTCGCCGGCAGCGGCCACACCGCCGTACAAAAAGTGTTCGGTCCCTGGTCCGGCATCGCGCTCGCCGGCACGACCGACATCAGCGCCAGCAATACGCTGCTGGTCAAGATCACCGCCGGCACCGGGCCGATCGCCTCGTTCGGCACGACGCGCGACGGCTGGCTGCGCATCGTGCGCGCCGACGTCGCGTTCACCATCACGCGCGACGCCACCAATCTGGAGACGCCGAACGGCGTCGATGTTTCGGTCGGCGTCGGCGATATCCTGCTGATCGTGCGGGAAAGCTCCGAATCCGTCGCCAAGACGCAGGTGCTGGAGGTCATCAAGGCGGATGGCCGCGCCTATCGCGGGCCGAACGATATTCCGCAAAACCTGTCGCTGTCCGGCATCATCGCGCCGGCGCAGATCACGGCCAGCCAAAACGACTACGCGCCGACCGGTCATCAGACCGCGTTTATCGAACGGCTCAACTCGGATGCCGCGTGCACGCTCACCGGGCTTGCCGCGCCGACCTCGGGCCGCGCCGAAGTACGCGTGCTGTTCAACGTCGGATCGTTTGCCATCACCTTGAGCAACGCCGACGCCAGCTCGTCGGCGGCCAACCGTTTCGAGCTCGGCGCCAATTTCGTTATCGCCGCCGGCAAATGCGTGATGGTCTGGTACGACACCACGTCGAGCCGCTGGCGGCCGTTGTCGCAAGTGCTGCCGTGGGGCGCGCTGGCCATCCTCGATCGCGTCACCGTCATCGATCGGGACTTGACGCTGTCGGGCGACATCTCGCCGACGCAGCTGGCGGCCAATACCAACAATTGGGCGCCGACCGGGTTTTCGACGGCGAGCGTTATCCGCGCCTCGACCGACGCCAGCCGCAACCTGACCGGCATCGGCGCGCCGTCGACCAAGCGCGTCATTCGTCTTTACAACATCGGCTCCAACGCGCTGGTTCTTAAAAACGAGGATGCCAATTCGAGCGCCGCTAATCGTTTTTCGTTCGGTGCCGATCGTACGCTGGCCGGCGGCGACGGGCTTGAACTTTGGTATGATCTTACGTCGAACCGATGGCGCGCCAGCGCCATCATCGCGGCCGGTGGGGGCGGCGGGTCCGGCACCACGACTTGGGGCGTTTGCGACGGTCGCTTGACGCTCGCTACCGGCACGCCGGTCATGACGACCGCGCAGACCGCCAAGACCGTGCTCTATTGGTCGCCTTATCGGGGCGGGCAGATCGGGCTGTACGACGGCGTTAGTGCCTGGTCGCTCATCACCGCGACCGAAAAGTCGATCCCACTTACCGATACGCAGACCGGCACGACGACCAACGGCTCGGCCGTCATGACCGACCTGACCGACACCTCGCAGCTTGTCGTCGGCATGGATATCGCCGGCACCGGCGTCACCGGCGGCACAACGATTGCATCGATCGATAGCGCGACGCAGATCACCATGTCGGCGAACGC
Organism: Xanthobacteraceae bacterium; assembly: GCA_036514935.1. Lineage (GTDB taxonomy): Bacteria > Pseudomonadota > Alphaproteobacteria > Rhizobiales > Xanthobacteraceae > DATBWJ01. Next base: position 5,811 of record DATBWJ010000421.1, on the reverse strand, counting down.
GACGGCATCTGGCGCCAACTCGATGACCTTCAAGCTGCCGGTGAGCAGCATGTTCGACGTGTTCGGTTTTAATAATTCCGGCGCGCTCAAGCTGGAAATTCTGAAATGGACCAACACCACCACGCGCGCGACCGCGCTCACCACGCAAGACGGCGTGTTGGTGAAGACCGGCGCCACCACGCGGCTCTATCTCGGCTCGATCGCCACCACCGCGACGCTCGGCCAGACCGAATATTCCTTCGGTGGCACGGCCTCCGGCGGCACGGCGGCCAATCTGCTGGTCTACAACTACTACAACCGCACCGACGTCGAGGCGCTGGTGCAGGACAGCGCGACATCTTGGTCCTATGCGACCGCAACGCTGCGCTCGGCCAATAATTCCAACAACAACCGGATCAATTTTATCGTCGGCGTGTCCGAAGATGTGGTGAAGGCAACCTATGACGCCGTCGTGCGGTATGGCACGGCCGGCAATCCCGCAATTGCGGTCGGGCTTGACAGCACGAGCGCCGCGACCGGCACGCAGGCTGGAATTTCAGCCACCGCTACGGCGACACCCGCCGCCCATACGCACGCCGCGGGGACGTATCTAGACTCCCAATTCAATGCTGTCACCGGCACTAGCGGGTCGACCGCAGCTTCCGCGAGCGCGACGGCCAGTCCGGCGGTATCCATGACCGCGCGCTATTCAGGCTTCCCGGGCGTTGGTCTGCATTATCTACAGGCGCTTGAGATCGGCGGCACCGGGTCGAATTTCTACGGTTCCGGCAACGGCTCGCAGAACGGCCTGATCGGCCATTTCAGGATGTGATCCATGACATTCCCGCTGAATAACTTGACCGATGCCATCGCCAACGTCTGCCCGATCGACGGCGTCAGCATCGGCAACGAAAGCGTGCGCGCGAGCTGGCGCATCGACTTCAAGGCCGCGGCCACCGCCGAGCAGCGCGCGGCGGCGGCGACCGTGCTGGCGAGCTTCGACGCGGAAGCGCCGCCGGAGCCCGATCCGCAAGCGCCGGTGCTCGATCTTAAAGCCTACGCCGCGGCCAAGCGCTATGTGGTCGAGAGCGGAGGCATCGTGTTCAACGCCAAGGCCATCGCGACCGACCGCGACAGCCAAGCCAGGATATGCGCGACGGTCAGCTATCTCGAACAAAATCCGGCGCTCAGCGTCGAATGGAAAACGGCCGACGGCGGCTTTCTCACGTTGAACCGCGCGGGAATGCTGGCGCTGGCCGACGCCGTCGGCTTGCGTGTGCAGGCGTGCCGCGCCAAGGAAGCCGAGGTGGCGGCGGCGATCGACGGCGCCACGATCGCGACCACCGCCGAAATCGACGCGGCGTTTGCGAAGCTGGCGCCGTGAGCGCCTTTACCGGCGAGCTGACGCTGACGCACCTCGACGCAGACTGGCGGCGATGGCGGCTCGAGCAAGTGCTGAGCTACGAGGTCGGCGCGCTCGGCTCGGGGCGCGTCGTGGCGGTGCCGGTCGGTTTCGTCACCGACGGCGCCAGCGTGCCGCGGCCGTTGTGGTGGCTGCTGCCGGCGTGGGGCCGCTATTCGCGCGCCGCGGTCGTGCATGATTTTCTGTGCGACCGCATCGAGCGCGGCGCGGCGCACATCCACGCGGCCGACCGTCGTACCGCCGATGCGATCTTTTACGAAGCGATGACGGTCTGCGGCGTCAACAACGTCATAAAGTTTTCCATCTGGCTCGCGGTGCGGGCTTTCGCCATCATCACAAGGAAATAGACCAATGCAGCGCACGATCAGCATTCTGGAGCGCGTCAAGGCCGGCGGCCTCAAGGCCACCGATCGCATGACCGTCAAATGTGACGACGATCATTCCGGCATCGAAAAGGCGCTCGCCGCCTGCAAGAAGTCCGGCGCCACCATGGTGCTGATCCTGGCCGAGGACGACAGCGTGCTGCGGCATTGGACCGCGCCGGTGGAGACGGAAAAGCCGGCGGCCGAATAAAGCGACTTGCAGCCGGCCCACGATCGGAACCAACGACATGACCATTCAGATCACCGCCGCCGGTCTGCGGCAGATATTCCCGCGCGCGCCGCAGGCGGTGATCGATGCCGACTGGCAGGCCATGCTCGACAAGGGCAAGGTCTCGCACACGCGCCCGCGGTTGACGTATCTGTTTGCCAACGTCGAACACGAGTGCGGCGGGTTCACGATTAAGAACCTCACCGAGAACATCAACTATTCGCATGTGCGTGCCGCGCAGATTTGGCCCGGCCGGTTCCCTGGTGGCGCCGAACAGGTGCGCGCCAAATATGGCAGCGCGCCCGGCTGGCAGCTCAAGATGTTCGACGACGTGTACGGCAACCGGATGGGCAACCGTCCGCTGTCGCACGACGGATCGACCTTCATAGGGCACGGCGGTCCGCAGTGGACCGGACGCGACGGCCATGAAGCGCTAGCACGCTATCTCTCTGAGTTGCTCGGCCTTCCCAGAATGACCGCGGAGGAGGCGGTCCGCTACGCCATCAGCTATCCGGCGCAGCCGGCGGTCTGTGTTGCGTTCTGGATGTGGAAAAACCTCAACGCCAAGGCCGACATCGGCGACTTCAAGGGTGCGGTGAAGCTCTGGAACGGCGGTCAGATCGGCATGGCCGATAGGCTGGCGCAGATGGCGGGCAACGATCCAATCATCAAGCGGCTTGAAAACGCCGAGACTATCATGCCGAAGGCGAAGGAGATGCCCGGCGTGCCGCCGACGCCGACGGCGCCGCCCGAGGTCATCGACGAGGCCACGAAAAGAGAACGCGCGACGCAGAAAACCGGCATCGGGACGGCTGGCGTCGGCGCCGCCGGTGAAGCGACGAAGGCCGGTACGGAAGTTCCTCCGACGCCGCTGCTTGCGCCGTTCGTTACTTACACGCTGATCGGCGTCGGCGTCGCCGTCGTCATCGTCGCCGTGATCCTGATCGCGCGCAAAAAAGCGGCGGTCGCGGCCAATTGGTTCTAACGCCGACAGCACAGCAAGAGAAGCTGACATGAAGTGGCTCTGCATCATCCTGCTATTGCTGGGCGCCGCAGTTGTCGGCCGGGGCATCTATGAACGCAAAAGAGCGGCCAGCGGCGAGCAAAGAGGCTTGGCGGATATCACGATCGGTCTCGGCGCGGCGGTTCTCATTCTCGATGCCGCGATCTTCATCGTCTGGAAATTGGTGACGTGACATGGCGGGGCTGCGCGGCTTTGTCCTGGTCTGCCTCGCGTGGCTGGCCATTGCGTTTGTCGTTGCGGCCTTTGTTCGCCCGACCGAGCGGGCGTGCCCGGCCGGCTCGGTCTGCCGCTCGTTCATTGTCGACATGAAAGCGGCGGTCCGTATCGCGAAGCGCTGCCCGCGCGCGTCGGAGGACGACATCGTTAACTCGATCGACTCGCAGGAAGTCAACGAAGGGCCAGCCGCCGCCGACCAGATCGACGATCTGGTATTCGGCGCGCTGCTGTTCATCGATTGCAAACCAAAGGTGACATCCCCATGACCATCTCACGCCTGCTGCTCGCCATCATCGCGCTCGGCGCGCCGGCCGCGATCTATTGGTTTTTGGTGCGCCCGCGTCTGCGCGCGCGCTTCACCGATCTGTACGCCGACATCGACAGCTTCTGGGCGCGCTGGTGGGCGCGCGCGGTCGCCTTCCGCACCATGCTGTTCGGCGCCATCGGCTTGATGCTGCCGGAAGTAATCACAGGGGCGGCGGCGCTGGCATCGAGCGATATTTCGTTTCTGCCCGGCCACTGGCAGGACTGGATCAGGGGCGCGGCGCTGGTAGCGACGATGCTCGGGCGCGCGGTCGCGACCGCGCCGCGCGAAGAACCGCCGAAAGGATAGGACGATGCTTGGTTCAATCATCGGCGCACTCGGGGGTAATATTGTCGACAGCCTGCTCGGCAAGATAACCGGCGTTTTTGAATCGTATTTCAAAAAAGAGATCAGCATGGAGGAACTGAGGACACAGGTTCTCAAATCGCTGCTCTCTACGTTTGCCGAGGTCGAAAAGGCTCACGCAGATTCGATTGCCAAGACGTTTGATTCGTTCATGCGCGCAGCAGCGCAAAGCAAGATCATGCAGGTGGTGTGGGCATCGGTTGCTATTTCTCAACTGCTTGTACTGCTTTGGCATCAGGTTGGCATTCCAGCGCTCGTCTACTTTGCCGCGACCAAATATCCATCATCCGGCGCAACCGTCGATTGGGCGTATGCGCTGTTGATGTTCTGTTTGGGCGGCGGGGCAATTGCTTTGCGCGTTGGCCCGGCCTCCGGTGCAGGCATCGTCGATCAGTTAAAGGGTCTTATCGCTAAGCGTTAAAAGCGGCGCGCCGCCGTAGCCGGAAAGATCAATGACACACATCATGGGCAGGAAATAGCCGATGGCGCCCCGCACCACCAGCGTAGACCGCGAACTCGGCGAGCTGCGCGGTCGCCTGCATGCGTTGGTACAGGAGTTTGAAAAAGAGAGCGACAAGCAGGCAATATTTCGGAGGGATTTTCACATCGGCTTCGATGCGTTGAGCGCGGCGGTACGCACACTTACGGACTTCATGACGACCAACAAGCCACTGATGGATGACTATCGCGAACACCGGGCCGAAAGGCGCGGCTCGGAGCGGATCAGGAAATGGCTGCTCGCCGCGGCGGTTAGTTTGGCTAGCCTCGCCGGCGCCATCTTCAACGAAGCTTGGCGAAATTTAACACATGTTAAGTAATGGCCCGCGCAAGCGCTGATTTTGTAACCGCGTAGCCATTCCAGGACTTCAATTCCCATCGATCTTCACCGCGCGCCTCGGAGGTGGCGCGAGCGCACGCCTGCATCAAAACGGAGAAACACCATGACACTGCGAACTGCCATGGCGGCACTCGCCGCTTTCCTGCTCGTCGCTCTCGCCAACCAAGCGGAAGCTAGAAATTCTACGGTCACCAAGTTTTGCGGCACACGCTATTGCCCGCAATCGCAGGGCGTCACAAACGGAGTCGTTCGATATAGCAAGAGTGCCTATCACGCCAACACGGTGATCGGCGCCCGTCCGGCCGGCTGCCCATCGCGCTACTGCGGTTGCGGCCTGTCGCTCAAGCTTTTCGGGAAGATCAGGCCCGAACTCAACCTTGCCTGGAATTGGGTCAAATATTTTCCGCGCACAACGGCAGCGCCAGATATGGTCGCCGCCAGGCGCGGTCATGTCATGGGCTTGATTTCGCAAGTCAGTGGAGATGATTGGCTGGTCTACGACGCCAATTCAGGCGGCGGCCTGACGCGAATTCACGTCCGCAGAATACGCGGCTACGTGATCGTCAATCCTTTCGCAAGCCGAATGGCGAACCGATGACGCTGCGCCATCTCAGCTTCACGCTGGCGGAATCGTTCGGTCGGCTCGTAAGTCGCTCCTACGCGCTCGTCTTGGCGCTCGCGATGCTCATCATGATGCTGTGGCTGACGACGCTCGCAACGGCGCGCGACCGCGGGCAATATGCGCAGGTCGATCCGGCTGTCAGGGCCTGGGTCAAGAGCTTGGCGACGCCGCGCAGCGGTTCGGCCGGCTGCTGCGACATATCCGATGGCCAGCCGCCGGAAGCGATCTGGGACATGGGCGGCGGCCGTTACCGCGTGATGATCGAGGGCCGCTGGCACGACGTGCCGGACGATGCGCTAATCGGCGAGCCGAACCGGCTCGGCTATGCCGTGGTGTGGTTTCGGATGGACGGCGACCGGCCGGATATCCTTTGCTTTCTGCCCGGCGCCGGCGGGTGAGTTTGTTTGGGATGATTGCCTGACGTTCTAGGCCGGATCGTGACGACGAA
>DATBWJ010000420.1:0-4683 GCA_036514935.1 Xanthobacteraceae bacterium | reverse complement strand
GGGGCGGGGCTTTCGGTCACCCCGCATGTCGCTTTCGCTCAATGCGGGCTACTCGCTACTCGCTGTTGCGCCAAAGGCCACCTCGACTGCCGGCGCATGGAGACGCGTTTCGGCGAAAAATATCTTATCATGTCCCCGTTTTTTGAAACGGGCTTCACGCGTCCTCATGCTCGCGTTCACGGGCGGGGTACTGAATGGTCACGATGACGATTTCTTCGGCGGCGCGATCGAACGTGTAATAAACGCGGTAGGGATATTTGCGGGTGACGAGCTTGCGCACGCCCTCGACGGTCTGCCGCCGGCCTGATTGAGGAAAGAGAACGAGATTTTGCAGCGAGGCGAGGATCGAGTCACGCACGCGCACAGCCGCCGCCGGATCGCGCGTGCGGATATAGTCGGCAATATCAACGAGGTCTTGCGTTGCGCGCGGCGTAAAGCGCAGCTTCATCGATCGAAGCGGCGGAACGCGGCCTCGACTTCAGCGTCGGTGGCAAACTGGCGGCGCTTGGCCTGCGCAAGGCCCTCCAGAACGGCCGGCAAGTGCGCCGGCTCAATCGGCTCCGGCTCGCCGCCGCCCGAGGCAAGTTCAAGCATAGCGCGCGCGATCTCGTCCTGGCCGTCCGGTGGCAGCCGACGAACCGCTTCCAAGGCCATTTCCAGGAGTTTGGTCATGCGAACAGAATACCCTGTTCTTCGTGATTGTCGAAGACGGATGTGGTGTCGGATTTGGTGCCCCTGGCCGGACTCGAACCAGCACGGCGTTGCCACCACCTGATTTTGAGTCAGGCGCGTCTACCAGTTCCGCCACAGGGGCCGCGCGCGGACTATAGCGGCGATGCGCGGGCGGTCAACGTGCGGCACGGCGCGTGTGCGGCATGTCCAGCGCGGCGCGTATGCGGCATGTCGGGCTCGGCATGTCCGGCGCGTCGCCAGCATTCCCCGCGCGCGCCTCGACGGGGCGCCGCTGCTGCGCTATCCCGGCGCCACCTCGCCGTGACAAGGTCAGCCATGTCGAAGTCGGCCACGACAAAGTCGGCCATGACAAGGCCGGGTCTGATGAAATCGGCCATTGCGCAGGCGCTGACCAGGTTCGGTCCCGCCGCCGCCGCGCTTGCGGTCGCCGGCCTCGGCACCGCGACGATCCTGGGCGCCTACTTCTTCCAGTACGTGCTCAAGCTCGCGCCCTGCCCGCTCTGCCTTCAGCAGCGCATCCCTTACTACATCGCGATCCCGCTTGCGCTCGCAGTGGCTGCCGCGGCCGCCAGGCTGCCGCGCGCGCTCGTGCGGGCGGGGCTTACCGTGGTCGCGCTCGTCATGGTGCTCGGCGCCGGGCTTGGCCTCTACCACGCCGGCATCGAGTGGCGCTGGTGGCCGGGGCCGACCGACTGCGCGGGCGAAGTCGCCACCTTCACCGCCGCCGACCTCATGCGGCAGATCGAGGCGGCGCGCGTGGTGCGCTGCGACGAGGCACCCTGGCGGTTCGTCGGCCTGTCGCTCGCCGGCTACAACGCGCTGATCTCGTTGGCGCTGGCCGGCATCGCGCTATGGGGCGTGCGCGCCGCGCGCCTGCGTCCGATGTAGCGGCGCGCAACGCGGGTAGGGACTCGCGTCATGCGAGGTGTTGCGAGCGCCGCCGCCGAAACCGGCGGGCCAGAGAAATAATGCCGTGATTCCAAAAGCTTAATGTAATGCTACTTTTTGTGACGAAGGTCACTTTCGGCGAGGGGGCGAGGCGTTAACGTTAAATAAGAGTTGAAATTTACCTTTGGCCCGGAGCGATCCATGCTGTGGCTGAGACGACTGGCAGGCGCGCAGCGGCGCAGCGTCTTCGAGGCGATCATCACCGCCATCTACGAGGCCTGCCTGCGCCGCGCGCTGAAATTGATCGCGCCCTGACCTTCAAGCGTTCCCGGCCGCAAAGGCCGAGAATGTGTGGAGTACCCCCACCACTCCGCGCATAGCCTCCGACCCCGCCCCCGGGTCGGAGGCGCTTGCGCGCTTGCAGCCCCATCCTATTCCCACATCTGGCGCGCTGAAGTCGGTCTGCTCCCCTCTCCGGGCGCGCGCAAGCGCGGCCCGGGTGGGGGAGGGAACAGGCCGCTGCGACGAAATGTGTGAATACGATAGCCACGCTGCGCGGGGGGAGGGTTGGAGTGCATGCTCGCCTCGCGCTGGCGCGGGCGCCAGAATATGCTAACGATTTGCAGATGAGGCGGTCAGAGGAAGCATCATGAAGATCATACAGGGCGAGGAAGTCGCGCTCCGGCGCGGGCTGGAATATCGCGGCGGCGTGTTTCATTCGCGCCTGCTGCTGGAGGGCGAGGCAGGCACGGTCGGCAACTTCCAGCTTTCGATCGGCGTCTCGCAGGGCGATTTCTACTCCCCGCGCCACCGCCACAATTTTGAGCAGATCCGCGTCGGCCTCGAAGGCACGCTCGATTTCGGCCGCGACGGCAGGTTGACCCCCGGCGTCGTCGGCTATTTCCCGGAAGGCGTCTTCTACGGCCCGCAGACCCAGAACCCCGATGAGACCGCGGCCGCCGCGGTGCTGCAGTTCGGCGGCGCGAGCGGCAGCGGCTATCTCTCCAATGGCGAGGTGCGTGCCGGCGTGCAGGCGCTGGCGGCCTTCGGCGAGTTCAAGAACGGCGTCTTTCGCCGCCGCCTGCCGTTCCACGGCAAGAAGAACGCCGACGGCTACCAGGCCATCTGGGAGCATCACCACCAGCGTCCGCTGCGCTACCCACCGCCGCGCTATCCGCTCCCGATCTTCATGGATTCCAGCAACTACGCCTGGGTGCCGGTCGAAGGCGCGCCGGGCGCATCGGAGAAGCTGCTCGGCGTGTTCACCGAGCGCCGCACGCAGGCGCGCCTCATCAAGCTCGATGCGGGCGCGCAATATGTCGCGCGCGGGCGCAGCGTCTACCTCGTCCTGCGCGGGGCGGGGGCAATCGGCGCCGAGCCCATGCGCGCGCTCACCGCGCTCGATCTCGACCGCGGCGAAGCGGCGACGATCGCCGCGCGCGAGGAAAGCGAACTCATGCACTTCGGCCTGCCGGACCTTGCCGGCCTCAGCCTGCCGCAGCCGGCTGAGGTTGCAGCCGAGGCCGCCGAATAGCGCGTCTGGGGCACGCGCGAAGCGCGATCCGGGTACGGCTCGGCCGGAATGACGAATTGTGAGAGTTGGTATTACGGCTCGAGTTCGGTGTCCCAGTAGAGATAGTCGAGCCAGCTCTCGTGCAGGTAGTTGGGCGGAAACAGCCGCCCGTTGCGGTGCAGGTACTGCACCGTCGGCTGCAGCGGCATCTGCGCCGGCCACATGCCGGCCTCCACCGGCGTCATCTTGCCCTTCCTGAGATTGCAGTTCGAGCAGGCGGCGACCACGTTGGTCCAGGTCGTGTGGCCGCCGCGCGAGCGCGGGACGATGTGATCGAAGGTAAGGTCCTCGCGCGAGCCGCAATATTGGCAGACGAACTTGTCGCGCAGGAAGACGTTGAACCGCGTGAAGGCCGGATGGGACGACGGCTTGACGAAGCTCTTGAGCGACACCACGCTCGGCAGCTTCATCTCCAGGCTCGGGCTGTGCACCGCCCGGTCATAGTTGGCGACGATGTTCACGCGCTCCAGGAACACCGCCTTGATCGCGTCCTGCCAGCACCACAGCGACAACGGATAATAGCTCAGCGGACGGAAGTCCGCGTTCAGCACCAGCGCCGGCCATCCGTTGGGCGATACGTGAGCGTTCAACACGCACCTCGAACTCGAATCGGCGGCCATCGAGCGGCAGCCCGCGCCAGTTTATAGGCAGAGGTGACGGCAATGTGAAGGCTTTCGGGCGCCTGGCATGTGCCGCAAATTGCCTGCACCGCGCATGGCGCATGGCCGGCGCCAGCGCTCAGCCCAGCGCCTCGAAGCGCCGCGCCAGAAACTCTCCGCCGTGGCGCAAACCTTCGCCGTCGATGCCGTGGCCGATGCCCGAGGACAGGTGCCACTCCACCGGCACGCCGAGCGCCGCCAGCCCCTGCGCCGCCAGGAACAGCGCCTCGACCGGAATGAGCTCGTCGCGATCGCCATGCACCAACAGCACCGGCGGATGCGATCGGATGTCGGGGGCGACCGCCTCGGGCGGGCCGTCATTGGGCAGCACGAGCATGCCCGAGTAGCCGACGATCGCCGCCGGCCCCGCGTTGCGCCGCAGGCCGACATGCAGCGACATCATCGTGCCCTGGCTGAAGCCGACCAGCGCGAGCGCGCGCGGCGGCAAGTTGCGGCGCGCAAGCTCGGCGTCGAGAAAGCGCTCGATCACAGGCGCGGTTTTGGTGACGCCGCGCCAGCGCTCGCCCGGATCATGGAAGGTAAGGCCGAACCACTGGCGGCCGATCGGCGCCTGCGCGCACGGCTCGGGCGCGTGCGGGGAGACGAACGCCGCCGCGGGCAACAGCGGCTGCCACGCCCGCCCGATCTCGATCAGGTCGTTGCCGTCGGCGCCGTAGCCATGCAGGAAGACGACGAGCTGGCGCGCCGCGCCGCGGCGCGGCTCAAGCCGCGGACCGTCGAGTTCGACCATCAGGACCTCATGGCTGGGCCGGCAGGACAGGCGCTGCGTCGCGTCCTGTGAGGACTCGATAATAGGTCCACATCAGGCACGCCGCCCCCCCGCGCCATGGCCGCCACCCTTCGGCGAGC
>DATBWJ010000419.1:0-2233 GCA_036514935.1 Xanthobacteraceae bacterium | reverse complement strand
CCGCCGTGCCCGCTCCCTTCGCGCGCCCGCCTCCGCGCCGGCTGTAGTCGCGCGCGATGCCACTCTTAGGAGAAAAACAAGACACTTCGACTATGCCGAAGGCGCATTCCGCAAGCGCGATTTACGAGGCGTCAACCATATGCGGCACATCCGGTCCGGCCGCCTCGCGGTCGTGGCGGCGTTTGGCTACGCGGCCCTGGCGGCGCTGTGGATCGTGCTGTCGGACTGGACGCTATCCGGTATCGCCGATTACCCGCTTTTCATCGACCTGTCGATTGCCAAGGGGCTCGCGTTCGTCGCGGTGACGGCAACGCTGCTGTACGTCACCATGCGGTTCTCCCAGGCCACGGCCGAACGTCACTTTAGCGCCACCTTCGAGCAGGCCGCCGTCGGCATCGCCCACCTCGGAGGCGACGGCCGCTGGCTGCGGGTGAACGCGCGCTTCTGCGAGATTTTGGGTTATGGCCGCGACGAGCTGCTGCGCACGCCGTTGCGCGCGATCGTCCACCCCGACGACCTGCCGTCGGATGTTGCCACCGCGTTGAGTCACAACGGCAGCGAGACCTTCAAGGCGCAGGCGCGCTGCCTGCGCAAGGATGGCAGCCCGGTCTGGGTCAGCTTCACGAGCTCGCGCGCGCGCGACGCCAAGGGCCGTCCCGACTACCACATCGTCGTGATCGAGGATATCTCCGCGCGCGTGGCCGCCGAGGAGGCGCTGCGCGAGCGGGTCAACCTGCAGGACTACCTGAGCAAGATCGTTGTTGCGCTTCCCGGTGTCATCTGCTCGTACGTCTGGCCACCGAGCGGGCGGCCCGGCTACATGCCCTATGCCTCGTCGAATCTCGAAGACATTTGCGGCGTGAAGCCGGAAGAAGTGCGCAAGAGCGCGCTGGCGTTCCTTCGGCGCATCCACCCCGACGACATCGGACCGCTGGTCGCGACCATCGAGCAAACCGCGCGCACGCTGAGCCCGGCCTACGCCGAGCATCGCTACCTGCATCCGGCCAAGGGCGAAATCTGGCTGGAGGGCCGGTTCGCGCCCGAGCGCATGGCGGACGGCGGCACGCTCGCGCACGGCTTCATCTACGACATCACCGACCGCAAGCGCAACGAGCTGCGCCTGCGCCAGGCGGCGGCCGTTTTCACCAGCACCCACGAAGGCGTGGTGATCACCGATCCGACCGGCAGCATCATCGCGGTCAACCCGGCGTTTGGCACGATCACCGGCTACGGGGAGCATGAGCTGCTGGGCAAGTCCATGCGCTTGCTGCGCTCGGGCCGGCATGACCGCCAGTTTTACGAGCAGCTGTGGCGGACCTTGTCGACGGCCGGGTTCTGGCAGGGCGAGATCTGGAACCGGCGCAAGAATGGCGAGGTCTATCCGGAATGGCTCACCATCAGCACCGTGCGCAACGAGAAGGGCGACGTGGTCAACTACGTGGGCACGTTCACCGACATCACGCGCATCAAGCAGTCGGAGGCGCGGCTCGAGCACCTCGCCCATCACGATCCGCTCACCGACCTGCCGAACCGGCTGGTCCTGCACACCCAGCTCGAAAGGGCCGTCGCGCGCGCCCAGCACAGCGGCAGCCACGGGGCGGTGCTATTTCTCGACCTCGACCGCTTCAAGGATGTCAATGACAGCCTCGGTCATCCGGTCGGCGATGAGCTCTTGATGCTCGTCGCCCGCCGCCTCAAGGCCCGGCTGCGGGCCGCCGATCTGCTGGCGCGGTTGGGTGGTGACGAATTCGTGATTCTTCTCGAAAAGGTGGCCACGCCGGCGGAGGCCGGCGCCCTCGCCGAGGCGCTGATTGCGGAATTCAGCAAGCCATTCGCGCTGGCGAGCGGACGCGAGGTCTACGTGGGTGCCAGCGTCGGCATCAGCCTGTTTCCCGAGCACGGCCGGACCGCCGAGCAGCTCATCCAGCACGCCGACGCGGCGCTGTTCCAGGCCAAGGACCACGGCCGAGGGATCTATCACATCTACACCCCGCGCCTGACCCGCGCCGCCGACGCGCGGCTGGCGCTCGAGGCGCGCCTGCGCCGCGCGATCGAGCGCAACGAGTTCCTCCTTCACTACCAGCCGCTCGTCCGCCTCGCCGACTTGCAGGTGACGGGGCTCGAGGCGCTCGTGCGCTGGCAGGACCCGATCGAAGGTTTGGTGCCGCCCGGCCGCTTCATCGCGCTCTCCGAGGATACCGGCTTCATCGTGCCGCTCGGCGAGTGGGTGATG